>CADBPJ010000032.1 GCA_902796445.1 uncultured Ruminococcus sp.
CCGCAATATGAACTGTATCAAGTATTGCAAGCGGTGTAAGAACGCCTGTTCTGCCGACCTGTAGTTTAATGTCCAAAAGCTTTGTCGTCTGTTTTTCTGCAGGGTATTTATATGCAATCGCCCAACGTGGGAATTTTTCGGTTGAACCCAATATTTCTCTTGATGCAAAGTCGTTGACCTTTACGACTGCACCATCAATAGCAAAATATAAATCTCCCCGTTCTTCACCAATGTTTGCTATTTCAGAAATAACATCATCAATAGAAGAAAATGTCCTGTCATTAAGAATAGTCTTGAAACCTTGTTCTTTTAGAAAACGCAACCCATCAATATGTGATTTAATTTCAATACCTTGCACCTGCTGGATATTAAACACAAAAATATCAAGTCCGCGTTTTGCGGCAATTTTTGAGTCGAGCTGTCGTAATGAACCTGCGGCAGCATTGCGCGGATTTGCAAATAATGGCTGTTCTGATGCTTCTAATGAGTCATTCAAACGAATAAATGCATCATTTGGCATAAATACCTCACCACGCACTTCAAGATAAGGTATATCGTCCTTTAGCTTTAAAGGCACTGTACGGATAGTTCTTACGTTTTCTGTTATATCTTCGCCAACGAATCCGTTTCCTCTTGTTGAGGCACGTGTCAGTATTCCGTCAGTATACTCAATAGATACAGAAAGCCCGTCAATTTTATGTTCTACAACGTATAGAGGATTTGAAATTGTTTCACGGACACGTCTGTCAAAATCAATTATTTCATCACTTGAAAATGCCTTTTGCAGACTTTGCATAGGTACAGTGTGCACAACCTCACCAAACGACGGTACCGCCTCCCCTCCTACCCTCATTGTAGGAGAATTTGCTAATTTATACTGCGGATATTCTTCCTCAAGCTTCTCGAGCTCAAGAAGCATGGCATCAAATTCAAAATCTGAAATTTCGGGAGCATCGTCAACGTAGTATTTTTTATTATGGTAGTTTAATGTATCTGTAAGATACTGTATTCTATTTTGTATTTCTTCCATAATTCCTCCTGTACAGTTTACATAATTTAATTATGTCACCTGATAGACTGTGTCAATCCTGTACCATAGTATTGAGGTACATCACCTGTTATGATAGTTTCTGCTATAGGTACTGTTGTTTCTATTGTTTCTCGTTCGTCAAGCAAAAATCCTCTGTAATGCATTTCTACCCATATTCTTAAATAAATGCTTTGTTTTGTGTGATTTATACCAACCGATTCAAATTTATCCTCGATTTTACAGTTTACAACACTTATAGGTATTATTTTCACAGGTATAGATGGACCTAATGACGATAAAATATAGTAGTCTGTAAGACTGCCTAATGGTATGTATAGTTTTGCCGGATAGTCATTATTTAATGAATTTTGAACATTAATTAATAACTCTGATGTCATCAGATTTATTTTTGCGGTATTTGATTCTACCATTGAAACACCGTCAGTTGATGTAACATTGAAAAAGCCACTGAACTCATCTTTGCTTGCAATATCTAAAATGCATTTATTTACTAAATCTGTAAATGCAGTATTTGAATAATTAGATGTCTGGGCAACAAAAGAAGGCTCTGCACGTTTTAGAAATATGTGTATGCAAAAGCATAACAATACAACAGTACACAGCAACGGTATTATGACTACCGATGCTGTGTGCCTCCTCTTGTATCCAACTCGCATAGTGCCTCACCCCGTGCTATAATATGCACGCATGAGTTTATGCGTGAGTTATCTCTTCTTTGTTTCTACTTCCTCGACAATCATATTGACGAAATCGTCAACTGACATACTACCCATATCACCCTGCTTACGTGAACGTACAGAAACAGCATTTGACTCTACGTCCTTATCACCGATTACAATCATATACGGCACTTTTTCAAGCTGTGCTTCACGAAGCTTAAATCCAAGCTTTTCGGAACGATCATCCACCTCTATTCTCCAAATACCGCGTTCTTCAAGCTTTTTCTTAACCTCATATGCAAAATCAAGATGACGGTCTGCAATAGGCAAAAACTTAACCTGAACAGGAGCAAGCCATGTCGGGAATGCACCTGCGTATTTCTCGATTAAGAGTGCAAGTGTTCTCTCATAGCAACCGATTGATGTTCTGTGTATGATATACGGATTTTTCTTCTGTCCGTCTTTGTCAACGTATTCCATACCGAATTTTTCAGCAAGCATCTGGTCAATCTGAATTGTAACAAGAGTGTCCTCTTTACCATGTACATTCTTAATCTGAATATCAAGCTTGGGACCGTAGAATGCGGCCTCGCCTATTCCAATCTTGTAGTCTAAGCCAATATCGTCAAGTATGGTTTTCATCATTGACTGAGCCTCGTCCCACTGTTCTTCTGTACCGATATACTTTTCACGATTATCAGGATCCCACTGTGAAAATCTGTATGATACATCCTCCAAAAGACCTAATGTATCAAGCATTTCACGTGTCAATTCAAGACAGCCTCGAAATTCGTTTTCAAGCTGCTCTGGTGTACACATTAAATGTCCCTCAGAAATAGTGAACTGACGAACTCTTATGAGTCCGTGCATTTCGCCTGATGCTTCATTTCTGAATAATGTTGATGTTTCATTCAAACGCATAGGTAAATCACGATAAGAGCGGCCGCGATTCAAAAATGCTTGGTATTGGAACGGACAAGTCATAGGACGAAGTGCAAAAACTTCCTTGTCCTTTTCTTCATCACCTAAAACAAACATTCCGTCTTGATAGTGGTCCCAATGGCCTGAAATTTTGTACAAGTCACTCTTAGCCATAAGCGGAGTTTTAGTTAACTGCCAGCCATGCTGTTGTTCTGTATCCTCTACCCAACGCTGTAAAAGCTGTATCATTCTTGCACCCTTAGGAAGCATTATCGGCAAGCCTTGACCGATGTAATCTACAGTTGTAAATAACTCAAGGTCACGGCCAAGCTTGTTATGGTCACGTTTTTTAGCCTCTTCAAGCTGTTCTAAGTGTTCTAAAAGTTCGTCTTTTGTCTTAAATGCAGTGCCATAAATACGTGTAAGCATCTTGTTATGCTCATCGCCACGCCAATACGCGCCTGTTGCTGATAATAGCTTAAATGCCTTTACCTTTGAGGTGTAGTTTACGTGCGGACCAGCGCATAGGTCTGTGAAATCGCCCTGTTTATAGAATGAGATTGTTTCACCATCAGGCAGGTCATTTATAAGCTCAAGCTTGTACGGCTCGTCCTTCATTAGCTCCAATGCTTCATTTCTTGGCAATTCAAATCTTTCTATTTTAAGATTTTCCTTTGCAATTTTCTTCATTTCTGCCTCTAAATTATCAAGGTCTTCACGTGAAAACGGAGTATCTATATCAAAATCATAATAAAATCCGTTGTCGATTGCGGGGCCTATGGCTAATTTAGTATCAGGAAAAAGGCGTTTTACCGCCTGTGCAAGCATATGCGATGCACTATGACGCAGTGTTTGTAGTTCGTTTAGTTCTTCTGACATATTAAATCAATCCTTTCTTTTTATGCCTGGGAAAGAAAAAATCCCAAGCAAATACAACGTATCTGCTCAGGAGTGCATTTAACACGGTTCCATCCTGATTACGGGCATAAACCCGTCACTTAATTTGTCATTTACGCAGACTCACGGTGGATTTACTAAGGCATAAAACCCGTTCTGCCACTGCTCAAAAGTGGTATTCACCAACGCATCTTATAGGAATACTCACAGCCACGATATCCCCTCTCTGTATAAGACATTTGCTTTGGCTACTGTCTTTATCATTGCAATTAACTTATATCAGTATTATATCACTTAAAAATAAATTTGTCAAGCATTTATAAATAAAATATACAGGCTATAAATGCTCCCAATACTGCACCTGCAAATACCTGGATAGGAGTATGACCTAAGAGTTCTTTAAGCTTTTTTCCTGTATCAGATATTTTATCATTCTTCATTGTTTCAACTATCTGATTTAAGATTTTAGCTTGCTCACCTGCACTTCGCCGCACACCTGTTGCATCATACATAACAACTATTGCAAATGCTGCGGCCAATGCAAACTCGACACTGCTAAAACCTGTAGTAAAGCCTACAGCCGCTGCAAGTGATACTGTAAAAGATGCATGGGAGCTCGGCATACCGCCTGATCCAAATAATCGTGTAAAGTCGAGTTCTCTGAATTTAATAAGTGTCAATATAACCTTTATAACCTGTGCAACAAACCATGATAATACAGCAATCAGTAATATTTTGTTTGTAAATACGTCTATTATATAGTTCATCATTAATTGTCCCTGTTTATCAGATAATCTGTAAGCTCAATGAGAAATTCTGCTTTGTCGCCAAAAATATTCAAAGCTGATTTTGCTTTTTGTGAATATTCTTCAACTAAAACTTTTGATTTCTCTAATCCCAAAAGACTTACATATGTATTTTTATTACAGTTCGCATCAGAGCCTATGGGTTTACCTAATTGTTCCTCGGTTCCTGTTACGTCAAGTATGTCATCTCTTATCTGGAAAGCTATGCCGAGATTTTCGGCAAATTCTTCTATAGCTGATATTTCATCAGTATCAGCATCCGAGAGTATTGCCCCGATAACGCATGAGGCTTTAATTAAAGCACCTGTTTTTAGTGAGTGAATATACTGAAGCCTTGAAATATCTATAGTCCTACCCTCTGATTGTAAATCTACTACCTGCCCTCCTACCATACCTTCTGTGCCGCTTGATTTTGCCAGGTATTTAAGTGCATTCACAATATAAGGAGAATTTGATAATAGTGCCGTTTCAAATGCTTTGTTTAAGAGACCGTCACCCGCTAAAATTGCAATGTCCTCACCATACTTTATATGGTTTGTCGGCATACCTCTGCGCATATCGTCATTATCCATTGACGGTAAATCATCATGGATCAGAG
>CADBPJ010000033.1 GCA_902796445.1 uncultured Ruminococcus sp.
ATGAAGAATTTAAGAAACTGAAAAACAATACTGAAAAATAACAACTGTTATCATTCTGTTATCAATTTCAAAATAAAATCCCCGAAAGCCGCATTACAACGCATTTTTCGGGGTTTTGTCTGTTATTCCCACTCTACAATCTTTATATTACTCATAGAAATGTTTGCTGTCTGGGTTACGATTTCACATAGTGTTGAGGCCTTGGTCTGGTCAAAGTCATCGGTTTTTACGGTTATGACCGCCGCATCCTCGTTTATGTATACGCACATATCGGGAAATCCCTTTGCCTCGGCAATGCTCTCAATGGTGTTCTCAAGCTCGATATTCTCTGCACACTTAACAAGCTTTTCGCCTGCCAATGTACGTGTGCCCTCGTCTACAGACTCATCCTGCGTTGTCGCCTTTAGTGCCTCCATTGCCGCCGCACGTGACGTTTCGCGGTTTGCCTTGGCATCTTCAAATGTTGCCTTCTCGTCCTTTTTTGTTTTTTCGTTCGTTGATGAAACCATCTCCGCCTCACCAAGCATTTTTCCCGTTTGGACATAATCGTCATTGTCACGCACCTTTATAGTGTCCTGATACGACCAATTAAGATAGCCTGCAAGACCTATCATTACCACAAGTGATGCGGCAATTACTTCCTTTTTCTTAAATATCATAGTATTATATACTCCTTTCGATTGATTTTTCGATAAAATAAAAGAGATGCGTTCTCTCGCAAAGATAAAAGAGATGTGAAGTATATCTTTTATCTTCCATACACTTGAACCCTGTTGTACCCTACCCCCATTACCGCAACCGTTGCGTCCTTTAAGGCATTACGTACAGACGAATCATTCGCCCCGTCCGCTACAACGATTACGCCACGCGGTTTTGGGTATTGCTCCTGTGTCGAGAAGCCCCTGCCAATCCCGCCATCATCATTATATCCGTCCTCGTATGAAATCATCACAGAAACCCTGCCTGCACCGTTAATCTCCGATAGTATTTCACTTAACCTCTCCTCCTCTCTTATGTAGTTGACGTCATCTTGACCTTTTTCGTTAGAATTATCCTCAAACATCATAGAGAGGATTATAATTATAACTCCAATTATTAATATTACAAGCATAAGCTGATTATTCCGATTTTTAAGGAGTTTTTTCCAATCCAACGTATTTCACCTCCTCAGCACCGTAAATCTCGCGGAGCCTGCCTATTATAACCGCATCAATCCTGTCGCCGTATACATAAATGGATTTCACACCCGACACCTCGCCGTTATCCGTCATATTGACGGTTGTCCTGACACTGCAGTCTTTAGCAAAATCCTTACTAAGCCGACTTTTAGCATCAGAATTTATACGCTCCTCAAGCTGTGTTTTTATCTCGTTATATAACACCGCCTCCCCTTTTTCGCCATTTGTCTTTGCAGTGTACGAAAAACCATTCAGAAAATCATTTCCGAAAATTCCTATTATAGGTGATGCAATGGAGAGAGTTATAACAAGTCCCGTCACGACACCTACATACTTTTTCCAATTCTCAGGTGTTAGCATATTCACAACAGCACAGATTACGGTACATACAGCAATGGAAATAATGTATGCTTTCATATCAATCTTCCTTTCTCCGACTTACCCAACGCAAAAGAGAAGCGAGTAGCTCGTCTTTTCTTCGTAACGACGACGTACTCATTGTACTTCAAGTTCCGAAAAAGGGCGAGATAAGATGCTTATCTTCTCCGACTTACCCAACGCAAAAGAGAATCGAGATTTCCGTTCAGGTAGTAAAACGCAAGATAATACATATATTTATTATAAACATAACTGCCGTCAACACCACAACCCCAAAGAGAGCCACAAATGCCTCGCCTATATCCCAGAGCATACCCGATATTCGTCTGTCGGCAATAGGCTCGGTTATGGCAGAAATGAGCTTAAACATCATCTGCATAATACCAAGCTTGATTATGGGAGGGAGGCATATAATACAAAGCATAACAATGCCTGATGCACCTACTGCGTTTTTTACAACAGCACCAGAGGCTGTGACGGTATCTAATGTGTCCGACAAAAAACCGCCTACAATCGGCACAAGCGAGCCTACAGCGAATTTAAGTGTTCGTGTTCCTACTGCATCAAGGGCAGGCGTAGCAAAGCCATAAATGGCGTTTATGCCCGTAAACACTGTAATCACGAGTGCCATTATCCATTTCGTGGCAGACTTTACGATTTTGACAAAGCCTGATATGCCGTTTCTGTCCCCTACATTCCCTGCCACCGACAAAACAGCCGAGAATGTAATAAGCGGAACAAGGCATTTGGTTATCACCTCCGACACAATAACCACCGCCGCTGACAAGACAGGCTCAAATGCCGCCGCCGAGGCAGGCTTACAGCAGGCAAAAAGCGTTACTATAAGTACAGGCGAAAGCTTGCTCATAAAATCAGTCATATACCCCATTACCTCGGTTGCGTATGTAAGTGTCTTAAAAAAGCACGTCAGTGCCAATCCGCTTATCACAGTAAAGAATGTGAAAAAAGATGCATTAGCCGACATACCTGTGCCGAGTGCGGAATTGAGAGTGTTCACAGTTGATGATAAAAGCGTCATAACAAGGATTGATGAAGCCGTAACACTAAAGGATTTAAGCTCCTCGGAAAGTGATGCGATAATATTATTAAACACATCTACGGGGTTTAGTGTAAACTCTCCTGTTGCCATTTCAACCGCTCTATTGCTAAATATATCATAGCCGTCTATCGTGGGTATATCGTAGGCATAGACAGTAGCGGATATACTCATCACCAACATAAGTATAAATAAAACCCGTTTCATATAGAGTTCACCGCCTTTAAGCAAAGCCGTAAAAATGAGGTTATAACAGGCATTGTAAGGAGCAGTATCGAAATCTTGCCTGCCGCCTCAACCTTTGATGCAATGGCACCCTCCCCCGCATCACGCAGTATTTCTGCTCCAAGCTGTGACACATACGCAAGTCCTACCGCCTTAACACACAGCGAGAAGTATTTTATATCCACTCCGCACTCGGCAATTATGTTATTTATCTCTGAAAGTAGCTCCCCCACTCCCAAGACCACTTGTCCGCCTATTATGACCGAGGTCACAAGCGTAACAACGAGTGCTATTTCATACCGCTCACGGCGGAGCATTATCGCAAGCATACCGCCGATAATACCTACTCCGCAAATTCTTACAAGCCCTGTCATAGGTTAAAAATATGCTTTATCTGCAAAAACAGCTCGCCTATACGTTCTGTCAGAATAAAAAGCACGACCACAAGCCCTGCAATAGTGACAAGCAGTGCCTGTTCATCTCTCCCCGCACGTGATAAGAGCTGGTTTATCACCGCCACAACTATGCCTATTCCCGCTATCTGAAATATTAAGTCAACCTCCATTATTTGTCCTCCGTTCAGATTAGTATAATCATAAAAAACAATCCCAATAATGCACCGCACTCTTTGTATGTCTTGCCAAGCCGTATATATTCTTCGTTTGCAGATTTTGCATTTTTATCAAGTCCCGATATTGCACGGCTTATTGCATTTTTCTGTCCCTCAACATCTGTACGACCGAGCTGATTTCCAAGCTGCATTAAAATGTCGGCATCCTCGCTTTTTATAACATTACAGTTTAAAACCTCTCTTTCCCATACTTGTCTTACACCTTCACGCTTTATGAATTTAGCACACACCTTAAAAAAGTCACTTACCACAGGAATCGTAATGCGGTTAAATATATCCGCCAATTCATAATGCCCAAACTCAATCTCGCTTGATATAAAGGATAGTGCATCGCCCATCGCACGCAAAAAATCACAACGTGTCCTAAGCCTGCCCGAAAGGTAAAATCCGCAATAGGTTGATACTGCAAAAATCAACACACCGCCAACGAGCCTTAGCATAGTCTCTCTATCCTTTCAATCGTCCCGACACCGTTCCTCTTTGATAGCACAATACCCAAATCAAACATAGAGAGAAGCCGTCTGAATGTTTTTTTACGCATCAGCTGTTTTATGTCCCTTCCATGTGCTGATGCAATTACGGCAACACCGCTGTTTATAAGCTTTGACACCGCCCTTACGTCCTCTTCATCACCTAACTCGTCCGTTACGATTACATCAGGCGACATTGCACGCAATAGCGTTGTCATTGCATATGCTTTAGGGCAGTTTTCCATAACGGTTGTGTGTCCCCCAATATCAAAGGGACTCGCTCCGTCACACATCGCACATATTTCTCTGCGCTCATCTGCCACCGATACTAAATATCCTTCATCTGAAAGACTCCTTACTACATCACGCAATAGTGTTGTCTTTCCACACCCTGGCGGTGATATAACGAGAGTGTTTTGTATTCCGTCTGATAATATGTCCCTCATAATGGTCGTGGCCGCGCCTCTTACCTCTGTAGCAATGCGGATATTTAGAGATGATATGTTCTTTATAAACTCCACCCTGCCATGATCTATTACGCCTGTCCCCGCTATTCCTATCCTATGACCGCCGCCAACAGTTATATACCCTTTTTGTATCTCGTCCTTAACTGAATAAAGAGAAGATTTCGTTACACGCTCCATAGTTTCGTCTATATGCTTTTTTGTGATGACAATTCCGTTTTTCCCGTCACGTGATAATATCCCCTTTTGTGTTATGTAGTAATCTCCGTCAGGATAGCGGATATATACACTCTGTCCCTGTATCAGCCGTATTTCCTGTGCCTCGTCAAGGTTTATGCTATACATACACCGCCTGATGCTCTGTGGCAGTATGTTTATGATATTGCACCTTGGTGCAAACTCGTCGTTGGTTGCTATATACAAGACTGTATCCTCCTTTCGCTTTATGATAGATTATATTAGGGCAAGTCCGATTATAGAACTTGAAAATATTTTGCAAATGTTGTGATACAATTGATGGGTGACAAAAAAATATAGGAAAATCAAACCAAGTATGATATAATGTTAATAACCACAAAAACAAAT
>CADBPJ010000034.1 GCA_902796445.1 uncultured Ruminococcus sp.
ATTTGTTTTTGTGGTTATTAACATTATATCATACTTGGTTTGATTTTCCTATATTTTTTTGTCACCCATCAATTGTATCACAACATTAATTGAAATTTTTTAATAATAAACAACAGAGGAAGGATATTCCTCTGCCCTTTGTTATTTTCGTTCTGCACTATTTTTATCAATCATACAATAGTTTCCACTTTAATTGTATTGGTATTGCCGCTCTTGCCGTTTATCTGTCCGCCTGTTAGAACTATGTTATCGCCTTTTTTGAGTGAAAGTATTTCCTTTGCCTGGTTTAGTGCCTGATAGAACATAACATCAAGAGAGTTATATTCACAGGCAAGAACGGGAGTTACGCCCCAGCTAAGGTTTAGCTGACGCCATGCACGTTCCTTTGTGGTCGTGCCTATTATATCAACAGGGGCTCTGAATCGGCTTACCATTCTTGCGGTTGTGCCAGACATTGAGTTTACAACAATGCACTTAGCTTTAACGTCTATTGCCATTGCACACGCTGAATGAGATATAGCATCAAGGTTGTTTTTTATCTTATATTCTGTGGTTTGATACCAACGCTTATAATCAATATGCTTTTCTGTATACTCCGCAATTTCCGCCATATTTTTAAGTGCCTCAACAGGGTATTTCCCCGCCGCAGTTTCACCCGATAGCATTATCGCAGATGAGCCGTCATAGACAGCATTTGCAACGTCTGAAATCTCTGCACGTGTGGGGCGTGCGTTATATATCATAGATTCGAGCATTTCCGTTGCGGTGATTACTCGTTTTCCAAGCAATCTGCATTTACCGATCAAATATTTCTGGATAGACGGCACCTCCACGAACGGAATTTCAACACCCAAATCGCCTCGTGCCACCATTATTCCGTCTGCTATTTCGCAGATTTCGTCAATGTTATCAACACCTGCACGGTTTTCTATCTTTGCAATTACGTCTATATCCTCGCCGCCATTTTCGTTAAGGAAATTTCTCAAGGATAGAACGTCCTGCTTTGTTGAAACAAATGATGCCGCAACAAAATCAATGTCATTCTCTATACCGAAAAGCAAATCAGCCTTATCTGCATCACTTAAATACTCGTGCTTAAGTACCTTATTAGGGAAATTCATACTCTTGCGGTTAGATAGCTCTCCCCCTGAAGTTACGGTGCAGCGTACCTCAGCCCCCTCTATTTGATCAACCACAAAATGAACAAGTCCGTTATTTACCATTATGGTATCGCCGATTTTTAAATCCTCGGTTAGATGCTCATAATTAACCGAAACCCGAGACCTGTCACCCTCGACATCTTCAGTTGTGAAGATGAACTTGTCGCCGTCTTCTAATGTGATTTTTTTATCTGCAAATGTTTTTATCCTGTATTCCGGACCTTTTGTGTCAAGCATTATGGCAATGGGCATATTTAGTTTTTCCCTTACACGCTTTATGAGATCAATTTTTGCCTTATGCTCCTCATGTGTGCCGTGCGAACAGTTAAGACGTGCAACATTCATACCGTTTTTGCACATTTTAGTCAGTGTTTTTTCGTTATCGCTTGATGGGCCTATGGTACATATAATTTTCGTTTTTCGCATATTACTTTCCTGTCTTAATTCTATATTTTTGAGGCTTCCTGAAAATATTTTCAAATTCTCCCTCATTATAATTGTAGCATCAAATGCTCTTTTTTTCAAGCCGTTTAAACAAAAAAATGCATTTTGATATATAATTACCAAAATGCACTAATTTTATTTAATTTTTTTAGAGATTTGACGGATCTCCGCCTAAATACTGATACGCTCTTTCAAGCTGCGTATCAAGCTCTACACTCATATTCTCAAATACTTCTTTTAGCTTTATCTGTGTCGCAACATCAAGCACACCCGAATCTGCCATGCCATTATTTCTCTGGAAATTTGCGATTGCCTCCTTTAAGTCAACATTATAGACATTATTCTGCATATTTCCGCTGTAATAACCCATTCCCGCTAAGCGTTCCTTTGCAGCCATAACATTCTGTCCGCTTTCACCTAACGATGCAGGAGTAAGGAAGTCAAATTTCGTGTATTTTGACGTGTCTACTTTTTCGGTTGCATTCTTCACAAGCTCATCAGGAGAAAGTCCGATTTTATTTATTTCTTCGCCGTTTCTTGTGATATACTTGCCTATAGTAAGCTTTAAAACCATACCATTGTTTAACGGATACGAGTTTTGAATAACGGCTTTTCCGTATGTGTTCTCACCAAGCAGTATTCCTACACCCGAATCCTGAATAGCACTTGCAAGGATTTCCGATGATGATGCTGTATCCTTATTCACAAGAGTGACTATTTCAAAGGGAGATTTTTCCAATTTTGATTTATATGTATAGTTCAACTTGGAGTCACGATATTTTACGTCAATAATCTTGCCCTTTGGCACTATCTGCTCTGCAACACCTACTGCCGCAGATACGTGCCCGCCAAGGTTATTTCTCAAATCAAGAATTACCTTCTTAACACCCTTTGCCTGAAACTCCTCGGAAACAGTCTTAAATTCCTCTGCTGTGGTATTGGCAAATGACGTGATTACGATATATCCTATATTACCCTCAAGTACAACACCTGACACCGTACCTGTGCTAACCGCTGTCCTTATTCCTACAAGAGGAACAAGCTCGTCACCACGCATAACTACAATATCTACCGTAGTATTTATTTCACCTATTACAAGGCTTCTGACCTCTGAAATGCTGAAACCTACAACGTCCTTACCGTCAACAGACACAAACTTGTCGCCAACCTTAAATCCGCTTTGCTCCGCTAATCCGCCAGGCTCTACAAATTCTGCAATTTCGACATATTCACCCGCCTGCTGCAGTGTTACACCTAAGCCATAGAATGTTCTGTTGATTGAGTTCATATACTCGATGTATTCATCTCGTGTAAAGAAGTCCGAATAGTCATCAAGCTGATGCAATGCACCCTTTACAAATTCTACAAGCGCTTCGTCACCATGCTCTTGGAGATATGCTGACATACCCATAAGCATTATATCGCTTACTGTATATGAGTCGTCTATATACTTTTCTGTTATGTACTTAGCTATAGTTTCATAGCCCTGGTACTCTATGCTCGGAGTAAATTTTTCTTCTTCCTCCGTATTTGCAAATACCATTGATTGCGGTATAAGCATAATTGCCATTAATAATGCTATTATTTTTTTCATCTATTTCAATCCTTTTTAATTACATAAATATCCATATTGTTCTCTATCTGGCATAAATCGTATTTTAAATGTATTTCACCGCCGTTATTGTCTATTGTATAGGCAAGCATATTCGTCACAAGCTCCATTTCCATAGCACCATATGGTGTGTTATACATAAACCTTGTTGTATTTCCCAATGTATACTCCATACGTGATGTTACATCACCCGTTCTTGTAACGGTCAGAGTGTCACCATCAATGCGTATCATAACAGTCACACCCTCGGGCTTGTACATTATATAATACTTTCCGTCCTTTATACGCAGTGAGCCGTTACCGCTCTCTGTTATGTAGTCGGTTTCGCCGTTATTTATCTGGCGGTTTCTGACGGTTACGGTATATTCATCAATATTTTTCAATGTCAATTTTATTCACCTTGCCGTTTATTTTTGTTTCAAGGAAAATTCCGCCCAACTCTTCAAAGTTCTCAATGCTGTCACTTACGTAGTAGCTGTATTGATCACGATCACGTATCTCGCTGTGTGCATTAAGAGGCGTTATCTTCTTACGCAAAAACTTTGCGACCTCCTCGCCCGGACTTACCAAAGTCACATCATCACCCATATATTTGGAAATGGCAGATTTAAGGAGGGGATAATGTGTACAACCCAAGATAAGTGTATCAACACCTGCATCTTTTATATCTTTTAAGTATTCCTCCACCACAAGCTTTGTTACGGGCGTATCAAAATGTCCGTTTTCAACAAGAGGCACAAACAACGGACAAGCCTTCTCAAAGGTTTGTACCTTATTGTTATACTCTGCTAAGTATTTATTATATGCACCGCTTTTTATGGTTGCGGTTGTACCGATAATTCCTATTTTATTATTTTTCGTAACACGTGCCGCCTCATATGCACCCGAGTCAACAACGCCATAGATTGGCACATTAAACTCTGTCTTAATCTCAGGCAATGCAGCAGACGAAGCCGTTCCGCAAGCTATGACTATCATTTTAACATCACAGCTCAAGAGGAAATTTATATCGTCATACGTATACTTTAAAATTGTTTCCTTTGACCGCGTACCGTACGGCACTCTGCCCGTATCACCAAAATATACAATGCTTTCGTCAGGAAAGAGCGACATTATCTCCTTTACGGCAGTAAGTCCGCCAAGCCCCGAATCGAAAACGCCAATTTTTCTATTATCCATTATTTAACTCTCTCCGAAGCAAGATCTATCAATGTGTCAAGCAACTCGCTATAGTCTATACCTGCCGCCTCCCACAGTTTCGGATACATACTTATATTTGTAAAGCCCGGCATTGTATTTATCTCGTTTAGTATAATTGAGCCGTCGGAGTGTTTTACAAAGAAATCAACCCTTGAGAGGCCCTGTCCGTCAAGTGCTTTAAATGCACGGACGGAATACTCACGTATTTTCTCTATTGTGTCATTGGGAAGGTCTGCAGGGATAACAAGCTCTGTTGAATTGTCATTATACTTTGCATCAAAGTCATAATATTCAACTGTCGGCTTTATCTCGCCCACTACTGCCGCACGTACATCGGTATTGCCTAAAACGGCACATTCTACCTCGTGTCCGTCTATATGCTCCTCAATAAGTATACGTCTGTCGTATTTTTCTGCATTATTAAGGGCATCAATAAGCTCCTGTCGGTTATGTGCCTTACCTATACCAACTGATGAGCCAAGACGTGCAGGCTTTACAAAGCAAGGATAGCCAAGTTTTTCTTCTATTTCGTCTGCTGTCTTATTAAAATCATCTCCACCTTTAGCAACTACCCATTTTGCCTGCGGTATTCCCTCTGCATCGAACACAAGCTTTGAATATGTTTTATCCATACCGTTTGCAGATGATAAGACACCCATCCCAACATACGGAATATGTGCAAGCTCAAACAAGCCTTGTATCGTTCCGTCTTCTCCGTATTCTCCGTGAAGTACGGGGAATATTACATCAATATGTATCTTTTCAACTGTATCAGATAAAACAATCAATCCATGATGAGAGCTGTCGGGGGATATGAATGCAGTTTTTAAGCTGTCCGTTTCTTTTTCCCATGCTCCGCTTTCTATCTTTAACCAGTCGCCTGTATACAGATACCATTCGCCCTTACGGGTTATTCCTACTGTGTATATTTCATATTTATCTTTATTAAGCTTGTTAAGTACAGATGTTACTGATTTTTGTGATATATCATGTTCGGGCGATTCTCCGCCGAAGATTACACATAATTTCTTTTTCATAATCGTAACCATCAAATCCTTTCACAAAATTTAAGTTTGTTTACTATATATAATACTCCATTTAAGGTAAAATTTCAAGTAGTATAGCAAAATTTCCAAAAATTTAATTTTTACGTAGCTTATCTAAAAACGCGGTGAATTCCTGTGGCGGATCACTTGAAAATTCCATAAGCTCGCCTGTTTTCGGATGTGTAAAGCCAATGGTTTTTGCATGTAAAAGCTGTCCCTTACCCTTTTCACGGTCTTTTTTTATGCCATATACAGGGTCTGACACAATGCTGTGCCCTATTGATGCCATATGCACACGTATCTGGTGTGTTCTGCCTGTTTCAAGCGTACACTCAACAAAGGTATATGCGCCAAATTTCTCAAGGACCCTAAAATGCGTTACCGCCTCACGTCCGCCCTCAATAATTGCCATGCGTTTTCTGTCAATGGGGTGTCTGCCAATAGGCTTATCAATAGTACCGCTGTCCTCTTTTATATTGCCGTTTACAATACAAACATATTTTCTTAATGCCTTGCGTTCCTTTAGCTGTGCTGAAAGTGCCTCATGTGCCTCATTTGTCTTTGCCACGACCAAGAGTCCCGATGTGTCCTTATCTATCCTATGGACTATTCCGGGCCTTACGGCTCCGTTTATACCGCTTAGTGTGCAATGGTATAAAAGTCCGTTTACAAGCGTGCCTGTCATATTACCGGGAGCTGGATGTACCACCATACCGCGAGGCTTGTTTACAACTATAACGCTATCGTCCTCATACACTATGTCTATAGGTATATCCTCAGGCTGTGCCTCTATATCCTCAGGCTCGGGCAAATCTATTACTACTGTGTCGCCAAGTGCTACCTTTGACTTTTTTGTTGCCTTGCTGCCATTAAGTGTAACGCATCCTTCATCTATAAGCTTTACGGCATAGCTTCTTGAAATGTCACTGTTATCCGATATGAATTTATCAAGCCGCGCCGATTCTGTTTGTGCTGTTATGACTAACTGCTCCACCTTCGTCACACCTCTCGCTTGTCAAAAAATATTACATACAGAATTGCCGCAACAGCACCTGCTACCACTGCAATATCCGCAATATTAAATACAGGAAAATCAAACCATTTTAAGTCTATAAAGTCTACTACGAACTTATACATTGCCCTGTCAATAGCATTACCAAGACCGCCTGCAAAGAACAGGACAACCGCAAGATTTTCCATAAAATGCTGTGGTTTTTTTATAATCTTATAGAGTATAATTGCAAATAAAAACAACACTGATACAGCGGTCAGAAGCATGGTGTTATTACTGAATATAGAAAATGCCGCACCTGTATTCTGTACATACATAAAATTTGCTACATATGGGATTTCGCCAAATATTTCGCCTACCTGAAAGTTATTGAGTATATAAAGCTTCGATATTCTGTCAAGCACCACTATCAATGCACACAGACCTATCTGCCACACTAAGTTTATATAGCTTTTCTTCATTACCTGTCTCCTATTTTGAAATATACTCTAAAGCCTTATAGATTTCGTCATCCTTGACATCATTTACACGTATTACCTCGCCGATTTTTATGGGCAATACAAAATTCAGCTTACCATTTGATTTCTTCTTATCCTTCTGCATAAATCCGTATATAATATCACATTCGGGCAGTTTAAGCTTCAGGTTAAATCCATAGTTTGCCAATGTGTTCTCTATATCGCTTAATATATCGCTGTCTATAAGACCACGTTCTGTTGCAATATATGATGCTGCAACCATTCCTATACCTACACATTCGCCGTGTGTCAGCTTAAAGTCCATTGCAGACTCAACCGCATGGCCTATGGTGTGACCGAAATTAAGGATTGCACGCAGACCTGACTCCTTTTCGTCCGCTTCAACCACCTTTGCCTTAATTGAGCAGTTACGTTTTGACATCTCAATTAGTGTTTTGCTGTCAAGCTCCTTGATTTTTTCAGGATTGTTCTTTACAAAATCATAAAATTCACTGTCGCGGATTATTCCGTGCTTTATAACCTCACCCATACCCGATATAAACTGAATTTCAGGCAATGTTTTTAACGTGTTCACGTTTATGTAAACAAGCTTTGGCTGATGGAATGCACCAAGGATATTCTTGCTGTCCATAAAGTCTATCCCTGTTTTTCCGCCAACAGAGCTGTCAGACTGTGAAAGTAATGTAGTTGGTATTTGCACAAAGTCAATGCCACGCATATAAATTGATGCCGCAAAACCTGCCATATCACCGACAACACCGCCGCCCAATGCAACTATCATACTTTTTCTGTCAAGATTATTATCTATACAAGCACCGCAGATACCAAGAATTGCATCCATTCTCTTGTTTTCCTCACCTGCCCTAAATGCATAGACCTCACTGTCAAAGCCAGCACTGTTAAGGTGATTTTTCACCTCGTCAGCATATAGCTTTTCTATATTTGAGTCTGTTACTATCAACAGCTTTTGCGGTGCATTGATTTTTTTCATTTCATCTGCTAAGCCCAAAAAGCTGTCACCAAATATTATATTGTATGAGTTTTCGCCTAAATTTACAAATAATTTATCCATATTATTTCTCCGTTTTATAATTATAATGACAATGATGCCACAGCGTTAAGACGCATATCTGCACGTTTTCCCGATACGTATTCAAAATATCCTGCCGATGCAATCATTACCGCATTATCGGTACACAAGACAGGGGGCGGATATAACACACCCATACCGAGTTTTTTGGCTTCTTCTTCCATTTTACCGCGAAGTGCGGAGTTTGATGCAACACCGCCTGCAATTACTACTTGCTTTAGTCCCTTGCGTTTTGCCGCCTCTAATGTATGCGACACAAGTGCATCTGTTACTGCCTCCTGAAACGATGCGGCAATGTCTGCCTTGTTGTATTCCTCACCCTTCTGGTCAAGCTTGTGTATGTGGTTTATAACTGCTGTTTTTACACCGCTGAACGAGAAATCAAGTGAGCCCTCCGCCATTTTGACACGCGGGAACTCCACTGCATGGGGATTACCCTCCTTTGCAAGTGCGTCAATTTTTGGACCGCCCGGATATCCCAAGCCCAACACTCTTGCAATCTTGTCAAATGCCTCACCTGCCGCATCATCTCGTGTCATTCCCATAATTTCATAGTCAAGATAGTCCTTTGCATATACTATATGGCTGTGTCCGCCTGATGCTACAAGGCAAACAAAGGGTGGTTCTAAATCATTGTGTGCTACGTAGTTTGCACAGATATGACCCTTTATATGATGCACATTAACAAGCGGTTTTTTTAACGCATAGGCAAGCGCCTTTGCGGTCGATACGCCCACAAGCAATGCGCCCACAAGACCCGGGCCGTAGGTTACGGCGATTGCATCAATGTCACCAAATTCTACACCTGCTTGCTCCAATGCCTCGTCAATTACAGTGTTTACCGCTTCAATATGACAGCGTGATGCGATTTCAGGCACTACTCCGCCATATCTTTTATGTATATCAATCTGTGAATTGATAACGTTTGAAAGCACCTCTCTGCCGTTTCTTACAACCGCCGCCGCAGTTTCGTCACAGGAGCTTTCTATACCAAGTATTATTACATCGCTCATTTATATACCCTCTCCATAATTATGGCGTCCTCGCCGTCATAATAGCCTTTCCGTACACTAATCTCTGAAAAACCGTCTTTTTCGTACAATTTTCGTGCCTTTTCGTTACTTTTCCGCACCTCAAGCATCATTCTCTCACAGCCTTGTGACTTTGCACACGCGCCTATTTCGTCCATAAGCTGTTTTCCTATGCCTCTGCCCTGATATGTTGGCAACACACCAATCCGCATAAGCTCTGCTGTTTCGTATATGCACCATATTCCTGCATAACCGACAATTTTGCCGTCCATTTCGCATACAAAATAGTATGCATAGTCCTTTTTTATTTCGTCGCAAAACATCTGCTCGCTCCATGGCCTGTTAAAAGCCTTGCTGTCTAACATCGAAACGGACGAAATGTCATCATTTGTCATTTTGCGTATCATCATATAATTCCTCTGCTATGTCTGTCAATAAATCGTACAGCTCATCTGCAACCTCTTCATATTCTTCAAGGTCACCGCCGTATGGATCGGGTATTTCACCCTCGGACTTTGCGTACTCGGTAATGGTAAACACCTTGCCCTTTGCCATATTCTCTATAAGCATTTTATGTGCATCTGTCATTACAAGTACAATATCCGCCATTTCTATAAGCTCTGATGTGAGCGGTTTTGTGCGGTGGAGTGACAAATCTATTCCACGTTTTTTCATTGCGGCAATAGCATTGTCTGCCGCCAAATCACCTATGGGTGCAAATACCCCTGCACTGTCTACCAATATATTTATATCATTCTTCTCGGCAATGTCTGCCATCATTGCCGCCGCCATTGCACTTCGGCAAGTGTTGCCTGTGCAGACGAAAAGTATTTTCTTCGGTTCCATATATTTCCCTCCATTTCACTGCCGTAGGATATCACAAATCTAATGTTTTTATAACTTTATGCCCTGCAGATTTATAAATTCTGTTTTTTACTGCCATACTGTATTCGTCATCACAGCACAGCTCTGCAAATACAACATCAACTCCAAGCCTGTCAAACTCACGCAAATTCGCAAATAACCCTTTTGCATATTCCTTATTTGTCATACCGCCATAGATTATAAGTGCATCGTTATATGTATTACGAGACATTGTAAGAACACCGCAATGCTTGTCCGAGTTTTGCTCTAAAAGCTCGTTTATCTTCTTGCGTACTGCACGAACATTGCCCTCTACTACGTATACATCTGCTTCAGGCGAATAGTGGGTATATTTCATACCGGGGCACAATGGCTTTTCGCCTTCGGGAAGTGAGTTTAAGATATGCTCGTCTATCACCGTTTCGGGTACTATTTCGCAAATTTCATCATATGTTATACCGCCCGGGCGGAGCAATACAGGCACATCGCCCGTTGCATCAACTATTGTCGATTCCACACCTACCATGCAGTTTTCACCATCAATTATGGCGTCAATACGTCCTGATAAATCGTCTATTACATGGCTTGCACGTGTAGGGCTTGGCTTACCTGAAATATTAGCACTCGGTGCCGCTATGGGTACACCTGCGGCACGAATAAGCCTTTGTGCCGTTTCATTTTCGGGAAAGCGTATTGCTACAGTGTCCATTTCCGCCGTTACAGTATCAGGTACAAGCTCGCTTTTACGTAATATTACTGTAAACGGACCAGGCATAAATGCATCTATTAAAGCTTTTGCATTATCGTTTATTTCGGATACAAGCGGTTTTATATCCTCTAAATCCGCTATATGCACGATTAACGGATTATCGGACGGTCTGCCCTTTGCTTTATATATCTTTTTTACAGAGTCAGGCATAAGTGCATTTCCGCCCAAACCATACACTGTTTCTGTCGGGAATGCAACAAGACCGCCGTCTTTTAAAATTCTGCCTGCCTCTGCTATCGAATTGTCATCAGTTTTAAATATCTTTGTCTGCATATGTCACACTTCTTAATAAATCATTTTTTATCTGCCATAAATCTTGAGACAAATCCACATAGTATTTATGAGGATTTTCAAATCTTTTAAGCTCGTCCCATAACGTATCAAGCTGTGCCTTGCAATACGTTTTCAATTCGCCTGCTGACGGAGATTTATAAACACATTTACCATTTTCAAAAATCCTCTCAAGCAACGGACGCGCATAGAAATTATCTACCTGTTTGCGTTTCCATGTATATACAGGGTCAAATAATTCGTATGGTTTATCAGCATCTATTTCCTCGTCATGCAATGTTATGACATCGGCAATCGCCTTGTTTGTATCACGGTCAAATAATCTGTATACCTGTTTAAAGCAAGGCGTAGTTATTTTTGATACGTTCTCGCTGATTTTTATTTTCGGTTCAATTGTTCCGTCCTCTTTCTCGATTGCTACAAGCTTATACACACCGCCCATAACAGGATTGGATTTTGAGGTTATAAGCCTCTCACCTACACCGAACAAATCAATTTTCGCTCCCTGAACAAGCATATCGCGAATAATATATTCATCAAGCGAATTGGAGGCTACAATTTTACAATCGGGATAGCCTGCCTCATCTAATGCACGCCGACATTTCTTTGACAGATACGTTATATCTCCCGAGTCAATCCTGACACCCTTTGGACGCTTGCCCATAGGCTTTAATACCTCGTCAAAAGTCTTTATTGCATTCGGCAAGCCTGATTTTAATACGTTATACGTATCAATTAAAAGTGTGGTATCATCAGGATAGTTTCTTGCATATGCACAGAATGCTTCGTATTCAGTGTCAAACATCTGTACCCAGCTATGTGCCATTGTACCTAATGCAGGCACGGAAAATTCACGATCTGTCAATACATTTGATGTGCCTCCCACACCGCCTATAAATGCCGCACGTGCACCGAATACTGCGGCATATGCACCTTGGGCACGTCTTGCACCAAACTCCATTACGGCACGTCCGTCTGCGGCACGTACAATTCTGTTCGCCTTTGTGGCAATAAGTGTCTGGAAATTGACTGTCAATAAAATCATTGTTTCTATAAATTGTGCCTGAATTGCAGGACCTCTGACAGTCAGTATCGGCTCACCCGGAAAAATTGGTGTACCCTCGGGGATTGCCCATACGTCACAGCTGAATTTAAAAGTCAGAAGATAGTCCAGAAAGTCTTCCGAGAACATATTTTTCTTTTGAAGAAAATCTATATCCTCTTTTGTAAATTCCAAATTTTTAAGGTAATCAATTACCTCTTCAACACCTGCCATTATGGCAAACCCGCCCCCATCGGGGACAGTGCGGAAGAACATATCAAAATACACAACCGTATCTTTATAACCCTCGTTAAAAAATCCGTTTGCCATTGTTATTTCGTAAAAATCCGTAAGCATTGTATAGTTATCCATAATTTCCTCCTGTTATATCTTGTTTTTGCCATTCTGACATACCTGCCTGAGAGTGCGAGAAGCAAAGTAGATTGTCGTTATTTCAACCGAAGGTGTACTCTTGTACATCGAGGGTGAAATAGCGGCAAGATACAAAGCTTATCGCACTCTCAGGGCGGGTCGGATGCCTTTTTCGTTATTAACCCCTGTGTGGAGTATAAATCCGTCACTGTTCATAAACCGCATCATAGATGAATTTGATGTGTATGGACACATAACCCAATACGCATCGGAACGACTCATTTTAGACATAATGGGCAATGTTGGGATAAACACTGTATCTGTCACGTTTTTATAGTATGCATCCTCACCGCCGTCATTAACCAAAGACGGTGTGAAGTTCCAATAATGTGCATGGTTTCCGCCCTCTTTAGCGGCACGGTTATCGTATGTCAGAAATACCTTGTTTTGAGTATCCTCAATCCGTTCACGATCAGATGCTGAAAATTCCGTCAAAAATCCGTTATTGAGCCACTTTCGCAATTCACTCTCTTCCCAATTATTACTTTTTTCGTCAAACGGCATATAGGCTATACATTCCTTTGTAACAAGGAGCTTTGTCCCGTCACTATATTCCTCCATAATCTCCCATTTTATGGGCTTGCCCCACAGTTTACCAAACTCAACGGTTTTATGCAAGGGTTCAATGTTTAGTACCGTCGTCACTATTGCCGTTATTGCAACTGCCTTTACTGTGGTTTTAAATCCACTGCTTACAATAGCAATAATCCCTAATGCAAAAAGTATATCAATACAGTTTGTAAACAAGAACATATGCTTTGCTATGTCCGCCTCGCCATTGCATATAATGGGCAACAGCATATTTATCCACAAACCTAATATAAGGATATTCGATGCATATATCATATACTTTCGCTGTGCCGATTCGTTTTTATGGTTATGTGCATACAACACATTTAAAAATACCATATATGCAGTTATGCCGATAAACGCAATAAGCACAATCCAAGAGGTGTATAAAAATTTCAAAGATACCCTTAATTTTGACCATACACTCCATTTGCCCGTAAGCTTCATAGGTGTGTCGGTGGAGTTTCCCAAAACAGGCGGACGGATATATGATGAATTTTCAATAGCATGTATGGTTTCACGCAAAAGGCGTATCGGATGCTTTATATAAAATAAAGCAATATCGAATTTTGATACCTTGCTATAGAAATCCTCTCTGAACTCGTCTGTTTTTATATCAATGGGGTATTCGTCCTTGTCCATATATGCGTGCGTTCCTGCTAAAACTGCATATTTTTCGTCAACACCCAGCTCTCGTAAGTCGGATTTGGGATCGTCACTGTTCTGGGTTATACCCAAAAATACCGCCTGATACGTTGTATCATTATCCATCCATTCGGGGATTTCTACATATAGTGAAATAATATTTATCATGCATATTACTGCCGATAGGATTACTCCTACCCTGAATAGTTTGTCCTTACGCATTATAACCATCAATACGGCAAGGAATGCCGCAATTAATGAAAATGCTATATTTGCAAGCTTTGACCCCGCAAAGAAATACAATGCTACAAAGAACAGTATAACCTTTGGTACTGTCGGCCGTTTATATATAAGGATACCTATCGCAATCAGTAACATCAACGATGTATACTGTAATGGTTCACCATAGAATGAATTGAAATACAACAGATACCCCGCATCACAAAATATAAATAAAAATACAACAAAAACGGTTATCTGTATTTTTACGGGATAGTCAGAAAAGAATGTGAACATTACCCATGCGGCAAACGATAGCATAAGCACATATATTATTGCCAGATATGCAATGTGATAATCAGACAGAGGTCTTCGCGTTATGGCATTGCCAATTACGTTCATTACTTTTGACATCTTTATTATGAGGAAGTGAGGCGATTTATATATCTCCTCCTCTTTGTTCATTTTCCATGATGAGCCTATTGCTCCAAAGAACGATTTATCATTGTCAAGAATCATCCTGTAATCTTCCTTAAAAAGGTAGTTACAATCTGTATCGTCTTTATACTCAATATTGTTCGTCAAAAGAACACGGCGAAAATCACCGTTATCGCTCAAGCCTACGTTATCGCCTGCGTATAGCACGCATACGCAGACTATAAATACAATAACCGCACCTATTATAGGAAAAATTCTTCTGCGTAACATATTCTTGTATACATTTCTCAAATAATCACTCTTTCTATTTAAAAAGCTGCGAATAAAATCATAGACCTTATGCGCAGCTGTTTTTCGGATATTTAATGTCCTTTTCGTGAGTAGCCGCCCGACCGCTTCATTTCACGGCGTTTATTGTCACGGAGAATTTCCTCGCTTTGACTTTTAAACCGAGACATTCTGTCCTCAAAGGACATCTCCTCATCATTTTTTGCCGACCAGTCAAAGGAGTCGGGACGTGGTGAGGATTTCTGCTTTTGGGGCGTGTTTGTTTTCTTAGGCTGTGCCTGTTTGATTGATAAGCTTATTTTTCCGTTATCATCAATTTTTATAACCTTTACGGTTACCTTATCGTCTTTTTTTATAAATTCGTTTATGTCCGTTATGTAGTCATAGGACAGCTCGGAAATATGTACAAGGCCCTTTTCGCCTTCCCCGAAATCCACAAACACTCCGAATTTCGTTATTCCCGATACTATTCCCTCTGCTATAGTGCCAAGCTCTGCCATATAATTTATTACCTCCGCTTAGTTTGTTTCAGAAATATCGTAAAAAATTGTGGCATTGCTTTTTACAAGACCGAGCTTCTCTTGTGCCATTTTTTCGATGAATTCATCAGTGTTTACCTTTGTTGTTAAATCATCAATCTCCGTCTGACGATTTTTTTCATCCTCCGTTTTTGCGTTATACTCGGCAATCTTTGCTTCATTTTCTTTTATTGTTGGTATTTGCATCAGGCCGCTCACTACAAACCACCCTGATAATACTACAACTATTGCTATTAATATACCCCGACTATGATGTCCGTAAAATTTTATCCATTTATTTTTCAGCTCTGTCATTATTCGTACCTTTCTTCTTTTTGACGTTTTTTCCAACTATTAAAATTTTATACAAAAATTTGCACGGTGTCAAGAGTATTTTAAAAATAAATTGAATTATTTTTAAAAAAATACTAAAAATTGCCGTAAAAATAAAATTGAGACACTTTCCCAACGTAATATAACAAAAAAATGCACCAATCCCCACACCGATAAATTCAAAGAAACGTATCTGAAGGTTTGTGGTAAGCCATAAGAAATAACAGAAAACAGCCGACACAACAGCCCAGAACAGAATATCAAGAACAGCACTTACAAATCCCTTCACGCAAAAAACGTTACGAATTGATTCTGCTCCGCACCATACCGCCACCGCAAACATTCCGCACAAGACGGATGCTAAAAATGCATATGCCTCGCCTATCATTTGAACAATCCTTCAAAGAGGCCTGCCGAATCCTTCCCCTTACTGTATTTTAATATAGTTATACAGCCCGTAACATTAAGCTCGCCTGTGTCAGTGTTAAGTCTTCCGATATTAAGTGAATTTCCTCGCAACAGCAGGTTTCCGCATGAGGTTTTAAGCGATATTTCCGTATCCGTAAAGCTTATAACCTCAATAACCCCTGTAAGTGCCATCTCATTCCTGTTTATCAGCGTTATTTTATGCTCATTTTTTGGTTTTGTAGTTTTGTCCATAGTACACCTCCGCAAAATATCTGTTTTATATAGTTTATTTTGCATAAGTGGTGTTTAGAACATCAAAGAGGCTTGTATAATGACGATGCATCGTCTTTTAAAACATGTTCACAAATTGCCGTCACTTCAAATTTATTTACGCGCTCGCCTAATGTGATTTCAATAATATCGCCAACCTTTACATCATACGATGCCTTTACAGGTCTTCCGTTTACGGATATTCTTCCGCTGTCACAGGCTTCGTTTGCAATACTTCTGCGTTTTATAAGCCTTGAAACCTTTAAATATTTATCTATACGCATAATCGTTCAGATCCTTTCGCAAAAATTTTTACAAATCCTAAGTTTGAAAATACGCAATAAGGACGAGCAGTATATAACCGTTCGTCCTTGAGATATTACGTTTTTTCAAAAATGCAATTAGCCGTTAACGATATCCTTCAATGCTTTGCCTGCCTTGAATGCCGGAACCTTTGATGCTGCAATCTTGATGATTTCGCCTGTTCTTGGGTTCTTACCTTCTCTTGCTGCTCTTTCTCTAACTTCAAATGTACCAAAGCCTACAAGCTGAATCTTATCGCCATCTGCAAGTGCCTTTGAAATTGCATTTACTGTTGCTGCAAGTGCGCGCTCAGCATCCTTCTTTGAAAGCTCTGCCTCCTGTGCTATAGCTGCAACTAATTCTTGCTTTTTCATAATCATTTCCTCCTGATTTATTTTTATGGGAACCGTAAAATTCCCAATTCACATTTATTTTAGTACAAAAATCGTTCTTTGTCAATACTTTGTAGTAATATTTTTTCATTTTCGCCAAAAAAATGGTCTTTTTATTGTGATTTTATACAATTCCAGAGATCATCTAACTCCAAAAGAGTCATTTTTGTTATATCTTTTCCTTGTTCAATAGCTTTTTTCTCAAGTTTTTCAAAGCGAGAAATGAATTTATTTGATGCCTGAGATAAAGCCGTTTCGGGGTCTGTACCTAAAAATCTGCCTAAATTTACAACAGAGAACAGTAAATCGCCGTATTCTTCTCGGATATGCTCATCATCTGACTCTTTTTGTGCTTCCTTGAGCTCGTCTATCTCCTCGTATACTTTTTTATATACGTCCTCGATATTGTCCCAATCAAAACCAAAGCCTCGTGCCTTTTTCTGGATTTTTTCTGCACGCATAAGAGCAGGGAGATATTTTGGCACATCGTTTAATACACCTGTACAAGTGTCAATATTTTTTTCCTTTTTCTTATTCTTTTCCCAATTTGTCAATGCCTCCGCCGCATCTCCTGCCTTGTCCTCGCCAAAAACG
The DNA here is from genome assembly GCA_902796445.1 of uncultured Ruminococcus sp. Classification (GTDB taxonomy): domain Bacteria; phylum Bacillota; class Clostridia; order UBA1381; family UBA1381; genus Ornithomonoglobus. Next base: position 17,451 of record CADBPJ010000034.1, read on the forward strand.
TGGGTGTGGCGTGTTATAAGCTTTGTACAGATTTCCTTTACCACATCGTCAAAATTGAAAGCACCGCGCTCATCTGCAAGCTCTGAATGGAATACCACCTGCAAAAGCACGTCACCAAGCTCGTTTGCAAATGCTTTATCATCACCAAAATCAAGTGCATCAATAGCCTCGTATGTTTCCTCTATCAGACTTTTTTTGATTGACTGATGTGTCTGCACCCTGTCCCAAGGACAGCCGTCAGGCTCACGTAACCTTTTCATTATGGCAATAAGGTCATCTATTGTGTATTTTTCTTTTAATTGCATCTTTTTATCCCTCTGTTCTATATTTTGTTGTGCTATCATAAGCCGATATCAATAAACACAACCAATCCCAACAGGGTTTGGTTGTGTTTATTATATCACAGATGCATTCCGCCGTCAATAATTATATCTGTTCCTGTGATGTATCTGCCCTCATCCGAACACAGCAACAGTGTCGCCGGAGCTATATCCTCCGCTACTCCTGCATATCCACAAGGTATTTTTGAATACACCTTTGCTTTATACTCATCATCACTCAGAGCCTCTTCGTTTCTCGGTGTGAGTATTACGCCGGGTGCAATGTTATTTACCGTTATTCCGAACTCCGCAAGCTCCCTTGCCATCGTCTGAACAAAATTCATCTGTGCCGACTTTGTCGCGGCATACACCATAAGCTGCGGATTTTGCTTGTACTGATTGACACTGCCGATCATCACAATTCTGCCAAACCGCTGTTCCTTCATATGCGGCACATATTTCTCCGTAAGCTGCATTGTACTTCGTACATTTGTATTAAACTGACTCGCAAAATTCTCATCCGTAACGCTTTCAAGCCCGCCGCGTATCTGAACTGACGCATTAAGCACCAATATGTCAACATCGCCCGTCAGGTTGTACAGCTTTTCGGCACAGCCGCTCTCGGAGAGATTTGCCATTACAGGCACTGAATTTTCTATTGTCGCACTTGCCTTTTCGCATTTCTCCATACTTGTCGCACCATGCACAAATACTTTAGCACCATACTCTGACAGTGTTTTTGCAATGGCATAGCCAATCCCCTGCGTTGAGCCTGTCACGAGTGCGGTTTTTCCTGTTAAATTAAACATGATTAATTACCTCATAATTTATATTATAATGCCGACTGCGTATCGTTCGGGTCGCCGTTTATCGCAAGGTCATATTCAACCGACCAATCCAATCCACGGTACTCTGCCGCACGATCATCTGTTTCTATGAACTCCATAAGAAGATCAAGCATTTCCTTTGTCCATGTGTTTTTGTCTATCTGAGCAGTTGTGAATTTGTTAAGTGTTATCATCTCAAAGCCGAACAAATCCTTAACCTGTGTTTTTGCCGCATTTCCTACAACGTCAGCTACAAGATGTGAGGGTATAAATAAAACTCCGCCGCCTGCACCGAATACCACATCACCGGGCAAGCAAATTGCATTACCTATTCTTGTTGCTGTGTTATAGCCTGTCATAATAAAATCACGGATAGGTGTTGGGTCAATACCACGATAGTAAACCTGTGTATCGGGGACACGCTTCATCTGTTCAGTATCACGTATGCCTCCCCATACTACTGCACCTGCATTATCGCTCTTTGTCTTGTTCTTTAGTGCTGTTGTAAGGTTTCCGCCAAAAAATGTACCCTTATATATTTTGTCGTACATATCAATTACAGGAACATCCCATTCCATAAGATTATCCACTACCCATTGGTTATATGTACCTGTCCTGTTTTCCGATCTGCCTATATCCTTTACCACCTCGTCAAGGTCAGGGCGGTATGGGCAGTATGTAGCAGTCACTGCACGTCCGATAAGCTTACGTCCGTCATCATGCAATGTGTGAAGTCTGCCCTCAAATTGGCTCTCATAGCCTAACACAAATATAGGCTTCCAAACCTCTTCAAGTGTAAGGTTGTTGAGTGCCTTAAGGTACTGTTCATCAACCTTCGGTCTGCCGTCAGGAAGTCTTTCACCCTTCCATTGCGGTGTTAATTTAATTATTTCTTCTCTGTCATTAAAATGCATTTGTATTTCCCTCCATATTATCCATAGATATTTGAATCATTAAACTTATCTGATATTACATATGTATTTTTACTTGTATTATCCAACAACCATTTGAAAACATCAGGATTTGAGTAGGTTTGTGTCCAAGCATTGTGGTCACAGTTTTCATAAACTGTAAGTCTTGCACATCCCCCACAGCTTGCTACAGCATCTATCATTTTCTTACTTTCCGACATATGTACAACTGTGTCACTATCGCCGTGAAATGCCCACACAGAAACGTTTTTCAACCTTTCTGCATTCCAATACATTCCTCCTCCACAAATTGGTACGATTGCCGCAAACAAAGTCGGACAACTCATTGCCATTTGCCACACTGCATAACCACCCATGCTTGCACCAATTGCGTAAAATCGCTTTTTATCAGTAAATCTCGCGTTATATATATTCTTTGTAAGTCTTATAACGCTTTCATAAATATCAAACCAGGTGTTTCTATTACAAAGCGGTGCAACTGTAATAAACGGGAAATGCTTATATGTGTCTGTTATTGAAAAAAATGGGTTTGCATATAATACATTTAAATCATCACCCCGTGTACCTGCACCATGCATAAAAATTATAATCGGATATACTTTTGAGCAATCGTAATCATCGGGGTATCTTATTATATATTTTAAGTTTTCAAATGATTTTTCTTCTATTTTCATAGGCATTTTTATCCTCCTTATAACCTCATTCCACCACCAACAACTATATCGCTACCTGTGATGATCCTGTAACTAAAGTTTTTTTTCTTTCAAATCAAACACCCGTACTTCACCTCATACTCTTTATTGTGTTCCATTACAAATGAATTTTCAACTTTAAATTTTCTCGGATCTTCGGAATTGCTTTCAAACATATCATAATGATTAGGAACAGCTGTCTTTGGTGAAATCATCTTCGTGATTTTTATTGCCTCGTCAACATTCATATTTCCCAATTTGCCATTTATACAGATAAAAAGTATGTCACATTTAACTTTAGCAAGCTTTTCGTTATACAGTGTGTCACTTGTAAAATACAATGTGTTCCCGCTATGCTTTACCACAACGCCTATTGCGGGAACAGTATGGTCGGCATATACCGCTTCTACCTCAAAATTACCGATTTTGACAGTTGAACCCATATCAAATGCATTATATCCTTTTACGCCCAGATTTTCAAGTGTTTCTTTGCAATCTGTCGGTGCGTAAAAATCTATTCCGTCCGTATTCATCTCCTCAATTAAATCCACATCCACATGGTCAAGGTGATTATGTGTGCATATAAATGCATCTGCCTTTATGTCCCGTGCCGAAACGGGCGCGGGAACCATTCGTTCCCGCCCCGCAACACGGTTTACGCAGTCTGATAAATACGGGTCTATGTATATTATTGTGTCATCATCACTTAAGATGTAACCGCTTTGTCCTATCCAACGTATTTTCAAATTATTCATTCTACACAGCTCCCTTTAAAGCGTCACTTCCATATTATCCTTATCAAGAACAACCGTATGCTTTTCTATACCTGATGCAGTTTCAATTTCAATTTCATACTCGCCGTAAAAGCCTCTGAATGAATACTCACCGTTTTTCGTCTCTGCATCTATGTTCGTTTTCCATTCGTGGTTTATCAGGCGGTCAAGAGCTTCATATGCAGGTTTTTTAGTCATATCAAAATGTACAAGTCCTCCGGCATACATATTTTCGCCGTCCTCCGAGCCGAGTGGAGCGTATGCAGCATAACCATCTACAAGATTCCACCAGACTATACTTTTCATATTCTTTGTAGCAAACCATGTTGTGTAGAGTGTTTCTGCTATTTCTGCCTGAATTTCCTCATTCTGCGGAATTTTTCCTGAATAACTCGGAATAGTGATTTCAGAAATATGCATAGGCAGATTATATGAATCGTATATATCAAGTATTTCCATCATGTACTCGGCATTTAAGAATGTTTCATTCCCCTCAAATGCTTCGGCAGTCTGGAATATATGATACTGCAATCCTATTTCATCAATCGGCAAGCCTTTTCGTATAAACTCCTTAAGCTGCATATTAAACGCCATATATTTCCCTTCTGAATAATAATCGCGCCATATTGCTTCATTGGTTTCGTTTAGTATTTTGATGTTATTCTTAAAGTATTTTCCGCCCAATTCAAGACCAATCTCGTCATAGTTTTCAAAAAGCGCCTTTTTGCCCCATCTGTAATTTGATGCCGATTCATTCACAATGTCAAACGATGGGATGATGTCGCCATAACGCTCCGCAATCTCTTTGAATCGTCTTTCGAGTATGCGTTTTCTGTCCTCACTACCATACTTACTCAGCCATTGCGGCACAAAGTTATTCCATACAAGGCAATGTCCCTTAGGCTCTATTCCGTATTGGCGGCAAAAGTCAATGACAATATCAGGTGCAGGACGTCTGTAAATATTCTCACTATCCTTACTAAATCTCACTTTCCCCTCCTCAGGTTCAAGATCGGACCAATAAAATGGAACAACTGCCTGATTGAATAGATTTGTGAATAAGCTTTTAAATTTTTCTTCTTTTTCAGGCGCTTCAAAGCTGTTGAGCATAAAAGCGGTACATCCAAACAAAAATTTATGTTTTGTCTGGTGTATGTGTACCTTCTTCACATCGTCTGTAAAATTCAGTTTAAAGCTTCCCTTACGGTATTGTTCTATACCTTCCCTGTTTCTTTTATCAAGTTTTTCTTTATTTTCAATATAACTCTTTAATACTTTTTCTCTATCGAAAGCTATGTTCATTTTTATCACCATTCCTTTAATTATAAGACTGATTTGGTTGCTCGTCTATGTATGCAAGCGATCGCAGGCATGCATGATGGACGATTTTATCCACGCAATTAGCTCCACTCACGATCGTTTGCCCACTCTAAATCCCATTGTGTGGTAGGTTCCCACTGTCCCGGGTACTTGTCATGGATGTGCTGTGCAATAAGCTCCTCGTTAAGCTCATCTATACCGAGACCAGGCTTATCAGGAACATTAACGAATCCGTCCTTAAATAGCGGATTGTCAATACCGATTGCAAGGTCATTCCACCAAGGAATATCAATCGAATGGAACTCAACTGCCAATACATTCTGCACAGCCGCCGCACAATGAATTGCACCCATCATAGCTATCGGGCTTTCTGCCATATGTATTGCCATCGCAACGCCGTACCTGTCACACATATCACCAAGCTTCTTCATTTCTAATGCACCGCCGACTGTAAGAAGGTCAGGATGAACAACCGATACACCGCCACATTCCATAAGCGGACGGAAGTTTTCTGAAAGATAAATATCCTCGCCTGTACAGATAGGCACGTTGCAGGCATGTGCAATTTTCTCATAATGCTTTGTGTAATGCCAAGGTGCAATGTCCTCAATCCACGCAATATTATACTTTTCAAGACGTTTTGCAAACATAATACAGTCTTCAATAGCAATATGTCCGAAATGATCTATTGCAAGCGGTACTTCATAACCGATTACATCACGTACCTCTTTTACGTAGTTTTCAAGAACGTCCATACCTTTTTGTGTTAAATGTATGCCTGTTGCGTGATGCGGTATTGTAAATGTTTCGTAGTTCTTACCAAGCATCATATCCATATCTATTGAACCGCCCTGATGAAGAATGGCTTTCATAGAATATTTCTTTATGTCCTCCAAAAAGCCTATGGGTGCGTTAAGACAACCCGGCTCATCAAGCAGATGTTCTATTCCCAAGTCCATTTTAAGGAATGTAAAGCCCTGCTCCATACGCTTTTTAAGAGCATATCCCATATCTGTTCCTGTGTGCTTACCATCAACATCAGTATCACAGTATACTCTTACCTTGTCACGGAACTTACCGCCAAGCATTTGCCATAGCGGAACACCCCATGCCTTACCTGCCAGATCCCACATTGCAAGCTCAAGACCCGATACGCCGCCACCTTGACGTGAATGTCCGCCAAACTGCTTTATTCTGCGGAATATCTTATCCACGTTACATGGGTTTTCACCGATAAGTCTTGACTTTAGCATAAGTGCATACGTTGCACTTGATGCATCTCTTACCTCACCGTAGCCGACAATGCCCTGGTTTGTATAAACCTTGATAAGCGGACAATGCTTCGGTGCACCATTGATATTACAGACTCTTATGTCTGTTATTTTCAGCTGTGACGGCTCCGATGAACGATTTAAATTGATTTCCATTTAAAATTCCTCCTTGACATAAAGTAAAGCTTGTGCTATACTTTTCTTGTGAAATCATATTATCACAACTTACTTGTTATATTCAAGCTATATATTACGATATTTGTCCACTATTTTACGATTTAGAGGCTTTAATATGAGATATGACGAATTAATTTTATACGATAATACAAATATTCCGTACATAAAAACCTTTCATTCCAGCGTTCTGCCCACAAAACGCACCTATAATGCACACCACCATACAGAGTGCGAGCTGTCTGTTTTTATTGACGGAGAGGGTATATACACAGTTGGCAGTAAGGAATATACGTTTAAGCCTTTAGACGTTTTCTTGTTCGGAAGCAATGAAGAACATTGTATAACCGTTATTGATAAGGAAATAAATCTTTTAAACGTGCAGTTTGAACCACGCATATTATGGGAGCGTTCGGAGAATATAGAGCTTCTTAATCTCTTCTCATCACGAAACAAGCAGTTCAAAAACATGTTTGACAGTAACGATAAAACACTTTCAAACCTTATACTATCTCTCGAAAATGAAATCAGAAATAAAAATATCGGATATAAAATACAAGCAAAGTATCTCCTGCTTTCAGCATTGATACACATTATGAGAAATTATCCGTATACGCAAAAGGGCACCACCCTTTCAGGCGGCAATACCACCGAACAGCTTAAGCGTGCTATGCTTTATATTGATGATAATCTTGAAAACCGAATTACTTTGAAAGATATTTCAGATGTTGCCTGTATGACACAGACTTATTTTTCGTCCGTCTTTAAAAAATTCAATGGCATTTCACCTTGGGAATATATCACCATAAAACGTGTGGAGATGGCAATAAATCTGCTTAAAACAAATAATATGTCAAAGCTTGAAATAGCCGAGAGGTGCGGCTTTTCAAGCTCCTCAAATTTTTACAAGGCATTTTTAAAAATAACAGGTAAGCACCCAAAGGATTTTTGCAAGTGAATTTTTTCATTTTCCCCTGAACATAGTGCTGTCATTTTCTTTTGCTATTTCATCTCTGCCCTCGAATATTATATTGAATAGACTTTGTGCAAACAATTCATGCATCTCCTTTGTGGGATGATTTATACGGTTTGCTAAAAGCATTGTTGTGTCCTCTGTTTTTGACAGTTCCTTCCATTGTGCGTAGCAATCGCATACGGTAATCCCCATTTCCTCAGCAAGTGTAACGGCACTTTCCATAAATAAATCCATTTTTCCGTTATTCTGCATTTGTGCAGTTTTTACAGCATAATCCGCATACTCAGGCGGTACGTCTTCTGCAACATAGGTATTAAGCATATTCGGTGTCATAAATATAGTTTCGGCTCCGCTATCTTTGCACCTTTGGAATATCTTTCTCATAGATGTCAGATACTCTTCCAATGTGCCGTTTACATCGTTTAAGCCGAAGCATACTATTATAAGGTCGGGATTATGATTTAAAACCTGCGTATCTATCCTATCCAGGGAGCCCTTTGCGTCTATACCTCCTATCCCTGCATCTATAGTATTTACAGGCACATAATCACGCACCTCAAGTATCTTTTTACGTAATCTGTTCCAATATACTGTTTCATAATTTATTTCACCAGGTCCTACTGCGCCATGAGTTACACTGTCCCCAAATGCTACAATATTTATAGGTCCATGCTCTATCAATCCATTGTAATCCAAGTTTATTTTATTTGCAATCTTCATATGTATGTCTCCTACATCTTTATATACTGATTATATCCATTTATTCCGCCTTTGTCAAGGCTTGGCACGTGATAAAAATATGAAATTCATTATCATACCTGTCATAAACGCAACATCTGAACCGATTGCGGCGCCGTATATATTGATTTCAGGGATGGAAATGAGAAATATCGCCGATAACAGTTTTATTATACCCACAACTAATGATGATATGAACACTCTGCCTGTGTATCCCATTGCCTGTAAAACAGAGCCTGAAAACTGCATCATACATATGAAGAATACAGAGGGTGCCGCCATTTTAAGCATCAGCGAGCTTGCAGTGTTTTGAAAAAGTATCTTAAGCATCAAATCCCCAAAAACCGCAACCGATGCTGATGCAAGAAGTCCGCATATACAGCATATTCCCACACCATTTCTTGTAAGCTTTTTTACACGCTCGCTATTACCTACGGCAACAGCTCCTGAAATTGCAGGGATAATACTTACACCTAAGGTTGCAAGCAGTCCTGCAGGCAGATTCAGCACTGTCATTGCATAGCCAGAATATGCACCATAAAGATAGCGTGCTTCACCACTCGTCAAGCCTGCACGAAGTAATCCTGTACGGATAAGCGATGTGTCGATTACAGAAATTGCCGATGTTGTTATTGCCATCAGGATAACAGGCATGGCAGTTTGGGCAATTACCTTTGTATATTCCCCGTTTTTACCTCGTTCTGACTTTATTTTTCTATGCGTAAAATAGTATGTTCCCACAAGCATACATGCCGCCGCAAGCTCACCTGCGGTAACTCCCGAAATGGCACCTGCGGCAGATTTGTCACTGCCGTATTGTATAAGGCAAACTGCAAACATAAATCCCGCACCGAGCTTTATAAAAGCTTCTATGCATTGGGATATAGCGGTGGGAAGCATATTCCCCTCGCCCTGAAATCCGCTCTTTGCACCCTCACCCAAAGCCACAAGCATAACTGCAGGGGCAACTGCACGTATTGCCGTTGCGGCACGCTCCTCCTTCATTGCAACAGCAAGAAAATCCGCACCGAACCACATTATAAGAGTGCCGATACAGCCTATGCCAAGTAACATAAGAGAGGAGGTGTTTACTATTGCCTTTGCACCGCCTTTATTGTTTCGGGCGATTTCTACCGCTGTAAGCTTTGAGATTGCAAATGGTATGCCTGATACCACAAATGACAAAAGCATGGCATACACACTAAATGCAGTGTTGTAAACTGCCATGCCTTCCTCATGAATTATGTATGTCAAAGGGATTTTTAAAACAGCACCGAGTATTTTTGAAACCGCGTTTGCCGCCATCAATATTGCCGCACCCTGTACAAAAGAATTTTTCAAAATCTATCACCACCCCTTGTATTACATTAATATTTGTGGTATAATCCATTTATACGAAATTTTTCGGGAGATGATTAAAATTAGCTACGAAATAAAAAAAATGCGGTCGGCAAACGGCGAAATAACCGTTCCCGGCGATAAATCAATATCACACCGTGCAGTTATGTTTGGTGCAATAGCTGACGGAGTAACACATATTACAGGATTTTTAAAGGGTGCTGATTGCCTTTCAACTATTGATTGTTTCCGTAAAATGGGAATAGAGATTGACGTGACGGAGGATATGATAACCGTACACGGAAAGGGCATTAACGGGCTTTCTAAACCATCGGAAATGCTATATACAGGTAACAGCGGTACTACTACCCGTCTGCTTTGCGGATTACTTTGTGCACAGCCTTTTGATACGGATATTACAGGCGACAGCTCCATTTGCCGCCGTCCAATGGGACGTGTTACAAAGCCACTGTCGTTGATGGGAGCAAATATAGAAAATGAGTATTGTCCCCTGCATATCCACGGCAAGGAGATTACAGGCATTGACTATAAAATGACTGTTGCATCGGCACAGGTGAAAACCGCGCTTATTCTGGCGGCACTCTATGCAAACGGAGATACAGTTATTCATGAAACGGAAAAGTCACGTGACCATACAGAGCTGATGCTTGGTGCTATGGGTGCAAATATTAAGGTTCGTGGACTTGATATAACCGTAAGCAAGACAGACAAGCTTACAGCACAGGACATAGATGTCCCGGGGGATATTTCATCTGCGGCGTTCTTCCTTGTTCTTGGTTTAATTTTACCCAACAGCGAAATTGTAATCAGAAATGTGGGTATGAATCCCACACGAACAGGAATTATAGATGTCTTAAAGGATATGGGCGCTGACCTTGAAATATTTAATGAACGCACTGCAACAGGCGAGCCTGTAGCAGATATACGTGTGCGTTCATCAAAGCTTCACAGCACAAAAATATGCGGTGAGATTATTCCCCGCTTAATAGACGAACTGCCTGTTATTGCAACGGCGGCACTCTTTGCCGACGGCACAACAGTGATTGCCGATGCACAGGAGCTTAAGGTTAAGGAAACGGACAGAATTAAAGCCGTTTGCGATGAATTTAAAAAATGTGGTGCGGACATTACCCCCACCGCTGACGGAATGATTATTGTAGGCAATAAGCCTTTATGTGGTGCAGACTTTGAAACATACGGCGACCACCGAATGGCGATGAGCCTTGCCATTCTTGCACAGCGTGCCGAGGGCAAGTCAACTCTGTCAGACAGCAAATGCGTAGACGTAAGCTATCCAAAGTTTTTCGAGGATTTTTACGAATTAAATGATGTATAAGAATAGCGGAGAACAAGCGAAAGGGGCTGTTACTTAACGCAACAACCCCTTTCGCCCATTCTGCATCAATTTTTATATCGGTACTATTTATTCAGTAACAACACCCTTTTTCAAAATGATGTTTGCGTATAATGCCTTTTCACCTGTCATTACAACAGCATAAGCCTTTTTTGCTCTCTCATAGAACTCAAAACGTTCAATATGCTCAGGCTTTTCGTCTGTATACTTCCCTGTTATTTCCTCGTAGACGTCCCATATCGGTGTGCTTACTGTATCACCCGGCACCTTTTCCATAAGGTATGTCGGCTTCTGGTATGTATCAAGCGGGAACAATTTTAATATTGCCTCCACAAGCTCTGCCGCACCATGACCATCACATCTTACGCAACGCTCGTTAATACTTGCACCAGGGAAGTTTCCGTCACCTATAACAAGCTCGTCACCATGTCCCATTTCCATCATTATTTTTAATAGCTCCGGTGGTATTATTGATGGTATTCCCTTCAACATAAAATCAATCTTCCTTTCTGTTAATTATAGTGACATTATATCATCATAATTATTGCTTTGTCAATGATATGGTGTAAAATTTCCAAAAAATACATTGCATAATTATTGAAAATCTCCTATCATTATGTTATAATATGCATTATCAATAAGTATAAAGGAGCTATCATGGCAAAGAGAACTAAAATTGTTATAATAAATTCTTTTATAAAACTTCTCAACAAGTATCCATTTGAAAAGATAAGCGTAAAAGATATTGTAGAAGACAGCGGCATCAACAGAAATACATTTTATTATAATTTTGATGATATATATGCACTTGTGGACGAAATTCTGCAAAACGAGATGCTTGCTATTGCAGAAAAACACAGACAGCCTCATACACCTTGGAAAGAATGTCTTTTGTCTGCCGCTGAATTTGCACTTGAAAACAAAAAGGCAATTTATCATTTATATAATTCAGTTAAACGGCCGCAGTTAAAAAAATATTTTGAACGTGTGATATACCATGCTATTCTGGAATTTACAAAAGAAAAGGCAGAAAATATAAATATAACTGAGGATGATTTGAAATTTATAGCTTTCTTTTATACAGGCGGTTTACTTGGCATAATCGAAAAATGGCTTGAGTCCGGTATGACAGAGGATTTTGATGATATCATCGACAAAACGGGATTCCTGTTCGATCGAAATATTACCCATGCAATAGACCTCATACTAAAAACCTGACGGACTGCATTTTGCAGTTCATCAGGTTTTTTAATACATTCGTATAAATCTGTCTGTTTACATAATATCTGTATTATGGTAAAATAATTGGATAAAACGCAGAAAGAGGGATTATGGTATGAAAAAAGAAAAGAACAGCAAAAACTCTTTTTTTGTCAAGCTATCTACTGTAATTGTTGATAAACGAAATATTATTTTAGTCTTATACGTTGCCGCATTTATTTTTTCAATGATTTCAAAAAATTGGGTGGCAGTTTGCGATGACATAACCTCATATCTACCCAAAAATACCGAAACACGCCAAGGTCTTACCATAATGGAGGACGAATTTACAACATATGCCACCTCCAAGGTTATGGTTATAAATACCACATATGATGAAGCAAAGGATATAGAAACAAAACTTAAAGAATTAGACAGTGTAAGCATTGTGGCTTTTGACGACAGCGAGGACCATTACAAGGACGGCTGTGCCCTTTTTGATATTACGCTTACCACCGAGGAGGGTGACCCGAAAACGCAAGAGGGATACAGCGAAATACGGGAAATTCTCTCCGATTATGATACATACATTTCCGAAAGCGATTCGGACGATTCTGCCGCCCTTGATTCGGAAATGAATGTTGTATTTTTAATAGCCGCCGTTATAATTGTATCGGTACTGTTATTCACATCGCAGACCTATGCTGAAGTGCCTGTTATGATACTTACATTTATAACCGCCGCAATTCTCAATACCGGTACAAACTTTTTCCTCGGCGAAATCTCATTTGTATCAAATTCAGTAACAACCATCTTACAGCTTGCTTTGTCTATAGACTATGCAATTATAATGATACATCATTACAGTGAAGAACGGGAACACCGCAAGCAAAGAGATGCGGTAATCTATGCTCTTTCAAAATCCATACCAGAAATTTCTGCAAGCTCTCTGACCACAATATCAGGTCTTGCCGCACTGATGTTTATGCAGTTTAAAATAGGCTTTGATATGGGAATTTGTCTGATTAAGGCTATTGCGTTAAGCCTTTTGAGTGTATTTACTATGATGCCGTGTCTTTTGATGCTGTTTGGAAAATACATAGACAAAACTCACCACAAAAATATCGTACCCGATATTTCGGGACTTGGCAGTATAGTATACAAGCTCAGAGTTATCGTACCGCCAATTTTTGTTGCAGTAATTATCAGTGCATACTTTATTTCCTCACACTGTCCATATGTATATGATTTATCCTCCCCAAAAACCGATCGTCAAAACGAAATTCAGATTGCACAGCGAATGATAGACGATACATTCGGTTCAGAAAATATGGCGGCACTCGTATTTCCGACAGGTGACTATGACAAAGAAAAAGCACTGATAAAGGAACTCGAAACATATGATGAAATAGTATCAATAACGGCACTTTCAAGTGTTGAGGCAAGCGACGGATACGTTCTTACTGATAAGCTCACACCGCGTCAGTTTGCCGAACTTACCGACATTGATATTGAACTTTCAAAGCTTTTATATGCAACCTATGCCACAGACCACGAGGATTACAGTCAACTCGTGGGAAATATGGAAAATTTCGGTGTTCCGCTGATTGATATGTTCAGTTTCGTCTATGACTTAAAAGAGGACGGATATGTACATTTTGACTCAGATGTTGACGAGGCTTTGGATAATTTACATATACAGCTTGACAATGCAAAAAAGCAGCTTTCAGGCGATAAATATGCAAGAATGCTTGTCTATTTGGACTTGCCCACAGAGGGAGAGGAAACCTTTGCATTTATTGACACAGTACACAACATATGCAAAAAATATTATGATGAGTCATACTTTGTAGGCAACTCCACAAGCAGTTATGACCTGTCAACGTCCTTTGCCAAGGATAATATAATAGTAAGTGTTCTGTCAATATTATTCGTTATAGCGGTACTGTTCTTTACATTTAAAAGTGCAGGTCTGCCGATACTGCTTATTGCTGTTATACAAGGCAGTATATGGATCAATTTCTCCTTACCTACAATTACGGGCAATCCTATGTATTTTCTGAGCTACCTGATAGTAAGTTCAATACAAATGGGAGCAAATATTGACTACGCAATCGTTATATCAAGCCGATATATGGAACTTCGAGGGAAAGTGCCCATAAAAAAAGCTATGCAGAACAGTCTGAATTTTGCATTCCCGACAGTCTTAACATCAGGAAGTATTCTGGCGTCGGCAGGATTTCTTATAGGAAAGCTCTCTACACAGACGGCCATAGTTTCAATAGGAAAGTCTCTATGTTCGGGAACGCTCATTTCCATGTTCCTGGTAATGTGTGTACTGCCTGAAATACTGCTTTTAGGTGATACAATAATCGAAAAGACAAAGGTTACTATAAACACACCCGAAATTGTACATAAAGAAACAGGCAGATTTGTGGTCAACGGCCGCGTCAGAGGCTATATTAACGGATATGTCGATGCTGATATTCATGGCGTTGTACGAGGCGATATGTCCGCAAATGTAAATATAAATAATATTTTACCAAAATCAGAGGAGGGAGAAACAGACAATCAACCGAATGAAGAATAGATATATAGCTACTTTACTTACTTTTGTGTTTGTGTTTTTAATATGTCTTCCGCTTTTTACGGTAAACGCTGCCGATACAATCACGATTAAAACAACAGACGATTACCTGGAACTTGCAAAAAACTGCAAAACAGACACATGGTCAGAAGATAAAACAGTAGTGTTGGAAAACGATATTGACCTTTCGGACATTAATTTTGTGCCTATCCCCACTTTCTCGGGCGTATTCATGGGAAATGGCCATACAATATCGGGCGTAGATATTAATTCAAAAGGCTCTCATCAGGGACTTTTCCGATATATCCAAAAAGACGGACGTATTGAAAATCTTACGGTTGAAGGAACAATAACACCCTTAGGAACGAGAAAATTCATAGGCGGGATTGCAGGCGAACTCAGGGGTATAATTACTAACTGTACATTTAACGGCACTGTCTCGGGAGATTCTTCTGTCGGCGGTATTTGCGGTTATATAACCGACAGCGGTCAGATTATATCCTCTTATTCCTATGGTAATATCACGGGCAAAAGCTACACAGGCGGTATTTGCGGTCAGAATTACGGGGCTGTAGAGCTGTGTGAAAACTATGCTGATGTAAATACTACTGACAACGAGGAAGAGAAAACCATCCAGGATATAAGCAATATTGACCTTTCTGCAATAGGCAAAACCGAAAGCATCAATACAAACACCGACACAGGCGGTATTTGCGGATACCTCAAAGGAAAAATAAAAGATTGTAAAAATTCAGGTAACATAGGATACAGATCTATAGGCTATAATACAGGCGGTATTTGCGGAAGAAGTGCAGGATATATTGTAAACTGCGAAAATAAAGGTATAATAAACGGCAGAAAGGACATAGGCGGTATTTGCGGGCAGGCAGAGCCTTACGTTATGCTTGAATATTCCGACAGTGTTTTAGAAGACATCAAAAATACACTCAATAATATAAAAGATACTGTCAATTCGGGTAATGGGTCTCATAATATAGACGATGTTTTAGGCGATATAACCGACAGAGTTGCTCTAATATCGGACGATGTAACAGCATATGCAAACGATATTACCGAAGAGACAAACAATATGCTGGATAGAATTCATTACGCACTTCAGGAGTCGGAGTCGGTATTTACCAATATGTCAGATGGCATTGACCAAATGGCGGCAGGGCTTAGCGACTTTAAACAAGCAGGAGATGAAATCAATACTGCTATAAATGAATTGAATAATTCTCCCGGTATGGATGATCAGACAAAAAGCACTGCCTTAGAAGCTATCAGACACTTAAAAGTTTCATCAAAGCAATTATCAAGGGCATTGGCTAACCTTCAGGAATGTATAGATATTCTCATAGACGGAAAAAACCAATTAAATACAGCTATTGATAATTTGGAAAATGCATTAGTCGGACGTACTGATATTGAAAACGCTTTTACAAATGTTGCCAACAGTCTTGATACGATTATAAATGCATTCATCTCAGCAAGCAATTCAATAAGCGATATAACAGAAATTTTAGAAGAACTGAAAAATCAAGGGTACATAGACAACATTTCAAACAATGCTATTGATGATTTAAAAGCTCTGTCACAAAAATTTAATGAGGTAAAAAAAGCTTTGGGGCAAGTCCGTGATGCTGTACTGTTTTTGGGGGACAATGCAAGTATCAGGTATATGGGAGATTCTTTTTATTATTTTAGCGATGCATTTCTAAACTTGTCTATTGCCTTTGGCGAGATACATGATATAGTGGAGCGTTTGGATAATTCTTTAGAATTTGGCGATGCAAACGATGCCTTAGAGAGGGCAATCAATTCTTTGAAAGACGGATGTACCGATTTTGAGAGTGGTGCAAATTCACTCTCAACCGTTTCTGACGAACTAAACAGGATTATACAGGACATCTCCGAGGGCGACACAATCACTCTTCCCTCTGTAAGCGAATCATTTTCCGACAATATAGACGGGCTTGAAAACTCCATTGATAATATGCGTAACGAAATTTCGTCCCTGAAGGATAATGTTGCCGATAATATAAACAATATGACCGATCAACTAAGTCTTTTATCCGACATAATTTCAGATGCTTATACGGATAGCCTTGATAATGACAAAAAAGATTATTACGAGGATATTTCCGACTATGACATAAGCGGTAACACCAAGGGCAGAATTGAAAAATCAAATAACAGAGCCTCTGTTTTTGGCGATGTTAATGTCGGCGGAATTGTCGGCTCAATGGCAATCGAATATGACTTTGACCCCGAGGACGACATTCCCAAAAGCGGAGATAAATCCATAAAATTCACTTACAAGACAAAATGTATCGTAAGACATTGTACAAACGATGCCGAGATAACCTCAAAGAAAAACTACAGTGGAGGTATCTGCGGAAGAATGGATTTGGGCAGTATACTCTCCTGCGACAATTACGGAAAAGTAATCAGCAAAGACGGCGGTTACATAGGCGGAATTGCAGGCAAGTCCGATACAATAATCAGAAATTCCGCTTCAAAATGTACGCTTTCGGGTAACGATTACGTAGGCGGAATTGCAGGTCAAGCATCGAAAATCGTCAACTGTCAGACACTTGTTCATATCGAGAAAAGCGATGAGTTCACAGGTGCTATAGCAGGTGATGCTGACACGGATAATCTCTCAAATAACTATTGCATAAATGACGATTTAGGGGCTATTGACGATATCAATTACACAGGAATTGCAGAGCCAGGAACCATTGATAGATTTGTTGCTTTTGTTGACAATAATTTCAATAAGGACGTTTTCTTTACTTTGAGATTTTTTGCAGATGATGAGAAAGTTGCAGAACTGACTTACAGCTACAAAGCATCTATCCCTGATAATGAAATCCCTGTTGTACCCGAAAAGAAAGGACATTACGGCAAATGGAGCGACTATAATTTTAAAGAAGTAACATATGATGCAGTTATAACTGCAGAATATAACCGCAATATGGATATTATCGCCTCCGACACAAAAAGGGATAACGAAAAATCTGTTATTCTTGTGTGCGGCACCTTTGACGATACGGCAAGTGTTTCTGCCGTTGGTGCCGGCGACAGCACAGCCATTGACAGCTACGACGTTAATATAAACGGAGTTTATACCGAAGCCTACACTGTCAGATATCTTCCTAAATCCGATAAAAAGGTGAACCTTTATATTGACGGAGAAAAGGTATCTTCTAAAAAGTATGGCAGATATTTAGAGTTCAGAACGGACACACCTGTATTCAGACTCTCTGAAAAAAAGAAAAATAATACAGCGATTTATATTTGTATTGCTTTAGGGATTGTTTTAATTCTTGCAGGAATGGCTATAATACTAAAAAGAAAAAAACTTAAATAGAATTATGGGTTTGTAAAAACAGCATTGACCGTTTAAACAGCTATCGGTTACGCTTTGTTTTTATAAACCCTCTCTTTTTTTGCAAAAAATTGCGACTTTTCGCTTTTTTTACTTGATATTTCTGCCATTATGATGTATAATATATGATAAATTAAGTATAAGTATAATCAGAAAGGGTTTATATATATGGCAAATACTAAAATGGCACAACTCTTATTCGGAAATGTTGATAAAACTCCCGAAGATTACGAGATTATGTATCCTGACAGAGGACTTAATGAGGGTGCAAAGGTAACGAGATTTGCTCCGTCACCTACAGGCTTTCTTCATTTCGGCAGTCTTTTTGCAGCATTTGTTGCATCAAAAACTGCGGGTGATGATGGTGTTTTCTACCTCAGAATAGAGGATACTGACAAAAAGCGTGAGGTCGAGGACGGCGTTATCGGTATGGTAAACGGTCTTAAGGATTTCGGCATAATACCCACAGAGGGTGCTATAAACGCAACAGATGAGGTTGGTGCATACGGACCATATACGCAAAGTCGCAGAAATCATATATATCATGCATATGTAAAATCTCTTGTTGAGCAAGGTCTTGCATACCCTTGCTTTATGACAGAGGACGAGATTGCCGAGATCAGAAAAGAACAGGAGGCTCAAAAGGAGTTACCCGGTATCTATGGTAAATACGCAAAATATCGTGACATAACAGCAGATGAGGCACAGGCAAGAATAGCAAACGGTGATGAATACGTTGTACGTTTAAAATCACCAGGTAAGCCTGACGGACGTATTTCATTTAAGGATGAGGTTAAGGGCAAGGTTGAAATGCCCGAAAATATACTTGATATTGTCCTGCTTAAAAAGGATGGTACACCGACATATCATTTTGCGCACGCAGTTGATGACCACCTTATGCACACAACCCACGTTACACGTGGTGATGAGTGGCTGTCATCTGTGCCGATACATTTACAGCTGTTTTACGTGCTTGGCTTTAAAGCACCGAAATATGCTCATATTTCGCCGATAATGAAAGAGGATGCAGAAACAGGCGGAAAGCGTAAGCTTTCAAAGCGCAAGGATCCCGAAGCCGCAGTAAGCTTTTATGCTGAGGCGGGCTATCCCGCAGGTGCGGTAAATGAGTACCTTATGACTATCGCCAACTCAAACTTCGAGGATTGGCGACGTGCCAACAAGACAGATAGTATTGACAAATTTGATTTCAAGCTTTCAAAAATGAGTAAGGCCGGTGCATTGTTCGATATGGTTAAGCTTCACGATATTTCAAAGACATACATTTCTACTATGAATACTGATGAGGTATTTGATGCGGTAACGGCGTGGAGTGCAGAATACGACAAAGAGCTTAATTCGCTTATTATGCGTGATACCGACTATGCAAAGAGAATATTCAGTATCGAGCGTGGTAACAAAAAGCCGAGAAAGGACATAGGCAAATGGAGTGAGGTCAAGGACTATATCGCATATTTCTATGACGAGCTTTTTGACGGGAAATACGATTGGGCAGAAAATATGTCTAAAGATGATATAAAGGCAATACTAACAAGATACAAAGAAATATATAACCATCAATCACCGTCTGAGGATTGGTTCCCTCAGGTGCAATCACTTGCCGAGGAACTTGGATTTGCAAAGTCACCGAAGGACTATAAGGCTGACCCTGATTCATTTAAGGGACACGCAGGTGATGTTGCGGGTGTCATAAGAGTGGCCGTAACGGGTAGACTTAATACTCCCGATTTGTATTCTATTATGCAAACATTGGGCGAGGATAAAGTTAAAGAGCGTATTAATACAGCGATAGAGGGGATATAACATATGGAAGAATTTTACTCAAGAAACTTTATAGAAGAAGCAATAGACAAGGATTTAGAGCAGGGGCATTATGATTGTGTACAGACACGTTTTCCGCCTGAGCCTAACGGATATTTGCATATAGGCCACGCAAAGGCTATATGCATTGACTTTGGTATGGCAGAAAAATACAACGGCAAGTGCAACCTGCGTTTTGACGATACAAACCCAACAAAAGAGGACGTTGAATACGTTGACTCTATTATGGAGGATATTAAGTGGCTTGGCTTTGAGTGGGATAATGTTTATTTTGCATCAGACTACTTTGACGAGCTTCACAAAGCGGCCATTGAACTTATCAAAAAAGGCAAGGCATACGTATGCGACCTGACGGCTGACGAAATACGTCAATACAGAGGCACACTTACAGAGCCAGGGAAAAATAGCCCGTACCGCGATCGTTCAGTTGAGGAAAACCTTGACTTGTTCAAGAGAATGACAGATGGTGAGTTCCCTGACGGTTCAAAGGTATTGCGTGCAAAGATAGATATGGCATCACCTAACCTTAATATGCGTGACCCTGTTATTTACAGAATTTTGCGTGCAACACACCACCGTACAGGCGACAAATGGTGCGTATACCCTATGTATGATTTCGCACACCCCATTTCCGATACTGTTGAGGGTGTTACACATTCCTTATGTTCACTTGAATTTGAGGATCACAGACCTATATATAATTGGTTTTTACAAGAAGTAGGCTACGAGCATCCGTCACGTCAGATTGAGTTTGCAAGAATGAATTTGAACTATACACTGACATCAAAAAGACGTTGCTTGAAGCTTGTACAGGACGGCATAGTAGACGGCTGGGACGATCCAAGAATGTCAACACTGTGCGGTATGCGCCGTCGTGGTTATACACCCGAATCAATCCGCGATTTCTGCGAGAGAATAGGTGTTGCGAAGGCTAACAGCGTAATTGACTATGCTATGCTTGAGGCCTGTGTACGTGAGGACTTGAACAAACGTGCACCGCGTGCAATGGCGGTTTTAGACCCCATCAAGCTTGTGGTTGACAACTATCCCGAGGACTTGGTTGAGAGGTTTGAGGTTGAGGTTAATCCCGAGGACCCGTCAATGGGTATACGTGAGGTTGAGTTTTCAAAATATCTGTATATAGAACGTGAGGACTTCCGTGAGGAGGCTCCAAACAAGTACAAGAGAATGGTGCCGGGCAGAGAAATACGGCTTAAGGGTGCATACTACGTAACGGCTACAGGCTGTGAAAAGGACAAAGACGGCAACATCACTGTTGTGCATTGCGACTACGCCCCCGACTCAAAGGGTGGGGACACAGAGGATAAACGTAAGGTCAAGGGTACAATTCATTTTGTATCGGCAGCTCATGCTGTAGATGCAGAAATACGTTTGTATGACAGGCTTTTCACAGTTCCCAATCCATCAGATGAAACAGGAGTTGAAAGCTTTACCGAGAATATTAACCCCGACA
>CADBPJ010000035.1 GCA_902796445.1 uncultured Ruminococcus sp.
ATATCCTCATGCAGAAATGTCGCTGTCCTGTCCAAGACTCAGACCGATTATAAATAACGATAAAATAAATCCCTTGGATGTACATGAAAAACAGCTCTGCCAGATAATCTGTGCATATCGTATCTTCTTACCCTTTGTCGGTATTACAGTATCATCCCGTGAAAGTGCAGAATTCAGAAACGGTATTGTGAAAATTGCCGCAACAAAGGTATCGGCAGGTGTTTCTACCGGAATCGGAGACCATGAGAGTAAATATAACGGTAAAGAATCCAATGAAACGCAGGGCGATGAACAGTTTGAGATAGACGATAACCGCAGTCTTGACAAGATGTATAAGGACATTGCTGATGAAGGTCTGCAACCTGTTCTGAATGATTATCTTTATGTATAGGAGAAAATATAAATGAGAAATTTTGATGCAACGCTATATTTTATAACAGATAGCACCGGATTTAGTGAAGAAGAATTTTTAAGAAGAATCGAAGAAGCGTTAAAAGGCGGTGCAACTATTCTTCAGCTTCGTGAGAAGGATAAGACAACAAGAGAATATATCTCCCTTGCAGAGAAAGTTCATGAGCTTACAAAGAAATATAATGTACCGCTTATTATTGACGACCGTATTGATGTTGCACTCGCTATGGGTGGAGAAGGTGTTCATCTCGGACAAAGTGATATGCCGATTTCTACGGCAAGAAAAATTCTCGGTGATGAGTTTATTATAGGAGCAACAACAAAAACAGTTCCGCAGGCACTTGAAGCTTACAAACAAGGCGCAGATTATCTTGGTGTAGGTGCAATCTATCCGACTACCACAAAAGTAAAGACTGTTCTCACATCAGCCGCAACCCTTGATGCAATATGCAAAGCTGTACCAATTCCTGTAAATGCCATTGGCGGACTCAACAAAAACAATGTACAGGTTCTTAAAGGAATTGATATTGCAGGTTTCTGTGTAGTATCAGCAATTATGAAGGCAGATGATCCTAAAGGCGAAACCGAAATTCTGCTTAAATTAGCAAAGGAATTGAAAAAGTAATGATTAAAGCAGCAATATTTGATTTAGACGGAACAATCCTTGATTCGATGTTTATATGGGACACTATTGGAGAAGATTATCTTCGTTCTCTCGGAAAAGAGCCAAAGGAAAATTTAAAAGAAACCTTCAAAACTTTCACTTTGGAACAGGCAGCTCATTATTACATAGAGAATTATGAAGTTACCTTATCTGTAGATGAGATTATAGACGGCGTAAACAAAATGGTGGAAGGATATTATGCCGAAACTGTAAAGCTAAAACCCGGTATTGAAGTGTTCTTAGAAAAACTCAAAGCTAAAGGCATAAAAATGTGTATTGCCACAGTTACAGATAAACCTTTGGTAGAAGCAGCACTGGATAGACTTGGTGTGCGAGATTATTTTTCTGAAATATTCACCTGTGCATCTGTAGGACACAGTAAAGAGGAACCTCACATATACCGGGAGGCACAAAAGCATCTTAACACCGAAAAAGGCGAAACAGTTGTATTTGAAGATGCCCTGCATGCTTTGAAAACAGCAAAGGCTGATGGGTTTGTCACTGTAGGTGTTTTTGATATTCACGAAAAAAAACAAGAGGAACTTATAATGATGGCAGACTGTTATATTGAAAACTATTCAGAGTTTGAAAAGTTTTGGAATAGTATAAGCAAATAAAAACAAGCGGCAGATTGGGGGCACCACCTTATGTCGCTATATAAAACGATGCTGAAAAATGAAAGGAGAATAAAACTATGAAAATGAAAACAGCATTGACCATTGCAGGAAGCGACTGCAGTGGAGGCGCCGGTATTCAAGCGGATATTAAAACAATGACGATGAATGGTGTTTATGCAATGAGTGTTATAACGGCACTGACGGCACAAAACACAACCGGCGTGAGAGCAATTCAGGAGTCAACTCCTGAATTTTTGAAACAACAAATTGATGCAGTATTCGAGGACATATTCCCCGATAGCGTCAAAATCGGTATGGTATCATCAAGTGAGCTTGTTTGCGTAATCGCAGACCGTCTAAAATACCATAAGGCAAAAAACATTGTTGTAGATCCTGTTATGGTTGCTACAAGCGGCTCATCTCTTATGAAAACAGAAGCAGTTAAGACATTGATGGATGTGCTTCTGCCGATTGCAACACTCGTTACGCCGAACATTCCCGAAGCGGAAGTTTTATCGGGGCTTTCTATTGAAAATAAAGAGGATATGCAGAAGGCAGCAAAAGCTATCGGTGATGCACACGGCCCGTCAGTTCTCCTAAAGGGCGGTCATAACATCAATGATGCCAATGATCTTTTATATGTAAACGGAGAATATTATTGGTTTGAAGGAAAACGAATTAATAATCCTAACACGCATGGTACGGGATGCACATTATCAAGTGCCATCGCATCAAATCTTGCAAAAGGCTTAACACTTGCCGAGTCCGTACAAATGGCAAAGGAATATATTTCGGAAGCTCTTTCGGTAATGCTTGACTTGGGAAAAGGTTCCGGGCCAATGCAACATAATTTTAATTTGCAAGGCGAATATGCAAAGGAGGCTGAGTGAGATGGAAGAAAGACGCACATCGGTATTTGAAAACGGACTTATTTGGTTTGGAGCCGCAGTTTCCATTGCAGAAATTCTGACAGGAACCTATTTTGCATCTCTCGGCTTTAATAAGGGATTGCTTGCCATAATTATAGGTCATATAATTGGTTGTGCAATGTTTTTCTTAGCCGGACTTATTGGTGGTAAAGTGCGCAAAAGCTCAATGGAAACTGCTAAGATGAGCTTTGGTAATAAAGGCGCTCTACTTTTCTCCGTGCTGAACATCATTCAACTTATTGGTTGGACAGCAATTATGATTTATGACGGAGCGCTTGCGGTAAATGGTATTTTTGATATTGCTAATTGGATTTGGTGTATTGTTATCGGTGCATTAATTGTACTGTGGATTATGATTGGAATCAAAAATCTTGGTAAAGTAAACACTGTTGCAATGACGGCATTATTTGTTCTGACAATTATCCTTAGCTTTGTTATCTTTGGAAAAGGTACAATGCAAAACATAGCCGGAGAAGGTATGACCTTCGGTGCTGCCGTGGAGTTATCTGTTGCGATGCCTCTTTCCTGGTTGCCGCTCATTAGCGACTACACAAGAGAAGCTAAGAAACCCGTCAAGACTACCGCAGTTAGCGCAATTACATACGGCATCGTTAGTTGCTGGATGTATGTAATTGGTATGGGAGCAGCTATATTTACAGCAGAATCCGACATTGCACAAATTATGGTAAAGGCAGGACTTGGAATAGCAGGACTTGTTATAATTGTCTTTTCAACGGTTACAACAACATTTCTTGATGCGTATTCTGCAGGTGTTTCCTGTGAATCTATTACTAAAAAAGTTAATGCTAAATGGATAGCTGTTGCGGTAACAGTCATTGGTACACTTGGAGCAATGTTTTTGCCGCTTACAGATATTACTGAATTTTTATATTTCATAGGCTCTGTGTTTGCACCTATGATAGCAATTCAAATTGCTGACTTTTTCATCCTGAAACAAAACAAGGAATCAAGTGCGTTCAATGTTCAAAATCTGATTATTTGGCTTGCAGGATTTATTATTTACAGGTTATTGATGAAGGTTGATATTGTCATCGGTAACACTCTGCCTGATATGCTTATCACGATTGTGAGCTGCATGGCAATCAGTAAAGTTAGAAGTAAAATCAAGAAAGCGCTTAAAAAATGAAAGAGCAATATATGACTAAGAATTATTATAATTATGGAGGAGAAACTCATGAAAACAAAAACACAAAAAATAGTTATGGCATCCTTGCTTGCAGCTCTCTGCTGTGTTGCGACAATGATTATCAAAATACCGTCACCGCTTAAAGGATACTTGAATTTAGGTGACTGCGTTGTACTTCTTTCAGGATGGATCTTATCTCCGCTGTATGGATTCCTTGCAGCAGGTTTGGGTTCGGCACTTGCAGATGTATTTTCAGGTTATGTTACATATGCACCCGCCACATTTATTATCAAAGGACTTATGGCGCTTATCGCATACTTCGTATTTAAAATCCTTCAAAACAAAATCGGAAATCTGCCATCAAGAATCATCAGCGGTATAGTAGCTGAAGTAATAATGGTTTTAGGATACTTTGTATTTGAGGGCTTCTTGTATGGATTCATACCTTCAATCGTAAACATTCCTGCAAACGCGATGCAGGGGTTAGCAGGTATAATTCTTGGTATAATAATTATTAAG
>CADBPJ010000036.1 GCA_902796445.1 uncultured Ruminococcus sp.
CGTCCGATGCCTTTAAAGGATGAGTTCTGCGTGTTTCCTTGTAACGCTTTACAAGTGTATTATCGTCAGTGTCAAGGAAAATAAGGCGTGTTTTGTATTTTTCACGCAGTTTCTCTACCTGGTCAAGCAGTTCGCCTATCATATCTCCCACACGTACGTCTATTACGAGTGCCACACTGCTGTATTTGCCATCAACCGCATCAAGCATATTTGCAAGCACAGGAATAAGTGCAGGCGGCATATTATCAATACAAAAATGCCCTAAATCTTCAAATGTCTGTATCGCCTTTGTTTTTCCCGAGCCTGACATACCCGTAAGAATTGTAAATTCCATTTTTAATCCCTTCTATCAAGCTTATTCGCCTATAATTTTTACTTCTGTTTCTAACATTACGCCGAATTTATCAAGTACAGTTTCCTGTGTATGCTTTATAACATCAAGTATGTCCTGTGATGTTGCATTATCGTAGTTTACCACAAATCCTGCGTGCAAGTCGCTTATCATTGCTCCGCCCGATTTATAGCCTTTCAGTCCTGACTCCTGTATTAATGCTCCCGCAAAATACCCTTCGGGACGTTTAAACGTGCTTCCTGCACTTGGCAGTGACAATGGCTGTTTTTCACGTCTGCGTTTTGCATAGTCCGCCATCTTCTCCGAAATTTCTGTTCTATCACCCTCAGACAGCTCAATAACTGCCGATACTATATACTTACCGCCGTTCGTAAATATACTTTTTCTGTACCCAAACCCACATTCGTCAGCTGTTACGGTTTTTTCCTCGCCGTATTCGTCGATATATGTTACTGTCTTTATAATGTTTTTCAACTCACCGCCGTATGCGCCTGCATTCATATATATTCCGCCGCCCAAAGTCCCCGGGATCCCCGAAATTTCCTCCATACCCGAAAGAGAATGATTGAGTGCCAGAGATGCAAGCTTTGAAATCAACACGCCCGCTTGTGCATATATCTTATTTCCCTTAAGTTCAAAATCGGACATACCGCTGCCTATTTCTATTACAAGACCTCGTATGCCTTTATCTTTTACAAGGATATTTGAGCCATTACCGATTATGGTAAATGGTGTGTCGGTTTCTCTTGTAAGCTTTATAAGTGATGACAGTTCTCTAACACTTTTAACACTTACATACATATCTGCATTACCGCCCACACGAAAAGTGGTATGCTTTGCCATACTTTCGTTTTCTAAAAGATCAGGTGATATTGCCTTGAATTTTTCTATATCCATTTTTTGACCATAAACTCCTTCAAAAAAACCGTTTAAAACTCTGTATTTGCTTCCATCTGCTTCATTATTCTGTTATTGAGCTCGACCGCCGCATTATAACCTTTCTTCTTCTGACGGTTGTTCATAGCCGCAACCTCAACAATAACTGCAATGTTACGGCCAATTTTTACGGGAATTGTAATTGATGGTACATTTATTCCCATTATATTCGTATATTCATCAACCATTCCAAGTCTGTCGTATTCCTTGCCTTTTTCCCATGGCTCAAGATGGATTACCATATCAATCTGTTGCTCGTCCTTAATAGCACCCATACCGAAAATCTCTTTAACGTCAATTATTCCGATACCTCTGACCTCGACAAAATGCCTTATTATTTCAGGTGAACTTCCGACAAGTGTGGAATCTGATATTTTTCGTATTTCCACAGCATCGTCTGCAACAAGACGGTGACCACGCTTAACAAGCTCGATTGCCGCCTCACTTTTACCTACTCCGCTTTCGCCCATTATAAGGATACCTTCACCATATATTTCACACAGCACTCCGTGACGTGTCTTACATGGTGCAAGCTGTTCGCTAAGATACCTTATTATCATACTCATAAAACGTGACGTACCATACTCGCAACGCAAAAGAGGTACATTATACTTTTCTGCAAAATCACTCATTTCAGGGAATATCTGCAACCCTCTTGTAATAATAAGCACAGGAAATCCAAGCTTAAAGAAATCCTCTAATTTCTTTGTACGCTCATCAGTCGAAAACTGCTCAAGATAAGTAAACTCTGCCTTACCCATTATCTGTATACGTCTGTTATCAAAATACTCAACAAAACCGACAAGCTGTAATCCCGGTCTGCTCACATCAGAGGTTGTAATATCTACGCCATCTATAATTCCTGTGCCGTATATGACCTCCATTTTAAAGTTTTCTACCAATTTATTTAACGACAGCTTACCTGTGTTTTCCATAATATCTCCTATCCTCCGCCATACATAGTTGGCATACCAATTCTATTTTATCATAAATAGTATAACATATTTTTTGACCCTTTTCAATATAAATTTATCTAATATTATATGACAATTTAACAATAAATTTTATACTTTGTCCAATATTTTTTAATAAACTGAAAAAAAGTAAAATTTTTTTAGAAAACTCTTGCAAAAAGCAAAAAAATATGTTACAATATGTAACGATGTTGTTTAATGCTATTACAGGAGGTGTTAAGAATGGCAAAATGTGATATATGCGGCAAGGGCGTGAGCTTTGGTATAAAAGTTTCACACTCACACAGACGTTCAAACAGAACTTGGAAGCCAAACGTTATGAAGGTTAAAGCAATCGTTAATGGCTCTCCGAAGTCGATTCATGTTTGCACACGCTGTCTTCGTTCAGGAAAGGTGCAGCGCGCCGTTTGATTAATCGGAATGGATATAAGCAGCTTGTAGGCAATATGCAAGCTGTTTTTTCATGCCGTTTGCAATTATTACAATATCATTTTATTATTATTAAAATTACATTTAAAATAAAAAAATGTTTTGCATTTTAAGAATATATATGTTACAATATAGTAAAGTGTCGAATACTTGTTTTTCGGCTACATAACAGTAAAGGGGTGTATCTATTGGAGAAACTCTTAATCAAGGGTGGGAACAAGCTTTCGGGCAACGTGGTTATAAGCGGTGCTAAGAATGCCGCAGTTGCAATATTGCCTGCGTGTTTGCTTGTTAATGACAGATGTAGAATAGAAAATCTACCCGATATAAAAGACGTAAAGTTGTTTTTGAAAATACTTGAAAACCTCGGTGCAGAGGTTTGTTATATAGATAATAATACTGTAGAAATCGACTGCTCGGGGGTTTTCTCCCATGAACCACTTGGCGAGCTTACACGCAGAATGAGAGGATCAAGTTATCTCATGGGTGCTTTACTTGGCAGAACGAAGCAATTTTGTGTTGATCCGCCGGGAGGATGCGATTTCGGAACACGCCCTATTGATATGCACATAAAAAGCTTTGAGTTAATGGGAGCAAAGGTTGACACATCAAGAGGTATTGTTGCGGCAAAGGCCGAAAAGCTTAAGGGTGCACAGATATATTTTGACATTGTGTCTGTAGGAGCGACAGTAAACGCAATTCTTGCGGCAGTATTGGCAGAGGGCACTACAGTAATTGAAGGTGCGGCAAGAGAACCGCATGTGGTTGACCTTGCAAACTTCTTAAATGCCTGCGGTGCACAGATACGCGGTGCAGGTACAGATACAATAAGAATTAAAGGTGTCGATCAATTACACGGCGGGACATACGCAATTATCCCCGACCAGATTGAGGCAGGAACGTTTATGATTGCCGCCGCCGCTACACGCGGTGATGTGACATTGCATAACGTAATCCCGAGACACTTGGAAATAATCGGATCTAAACTTATTGAAGCAGGTGTAAATGTAGAATATGGTGATGATACTGCACATGTATGGGTAGAAGAAGACAGTGAATTTAAGAAAATCAACTTTATCGCCCTTCCCTATCCAGGCTACCCCACTGATATGCAGCCACAGCTTGTTACATTCCTTACAACAATCAAAGGGACAAGTACAGCACGTGAGGGTGTTTGGGACAACCGATTCAGATACATCGAACAGCTAAAGCGAATGGGTGCTTCAATCAGAGTTGAAGGTAAGCTTGCAATCATTGACGGAGTTGATCAGTTAGTAGGTGCCGAGGTCAAAGCTACCGACTTGCGCGCAGGTGCGGCAATGATTATAGCAGGACTTATGGCTGAGGGTACAACAGAGATACGCGACATTTACCATATCGACAGAGGCTACGAGAATTTTGAGGACAAGTTCATCGCCCTCGGCGGTAATATTCAAAGAATACAAGTTGTAGAAGAAGACTACATCTAAAATGGAGGGTGGCTTGTGGCTGCCCTTTATTCATACAGGTGAATTTATGTTAAATTTAAAATTATACTCAATTATAAGCGGATCATCAGGTAACTGTTCGCTTATAACCAATGGAAAATCGAATATTTTAATAGACTGCGGAATGTCAGGCAAGCGTGCTGCAGAAAGCCTTGAGAGCCTGTCTGTTTCGCCCAACAGGATAAATGCAATACTTGTTACTCACGAGCATATTGACCATACAAAAGGCGTGGGTATAATGGCGAGAAAGTATAATATCCCTATATACGCAACAGAGGGTACTCTTTTAAAAAGTGAGATTGGCAAGGTTTCAGACGAGCTTATAAATACAGTAACGCCCGATATTACATACGATATTGCAGGAATAGGAATAACTCCGTTTTCCATTTCTCACGATGCCCAGGAGCCTTGCGGATATGTTTCAGATGACGGAAATACACGTATTGCCATTGCAACAGATATGGGGATAATGACAGATAATGTTTTGTCACGTATTTCAGGCTGTGACAGTGTTTTATTAGAGTCTAATCATGATATTGATATGTTGCGTTTCGGTGAATATCCGTATGCACTAAAACAGCGCATACTAAGTGACATAGGTCATTTATCAAACAAGGCGGCGGCAGAAACCGCATTGGAGCTTGTAAAACGCGGTACAAAACATCTTATGCTCGGTCATTTAAGCGAGAAGAACAATATGCCCGATATTGCGCAAATGGAAACATACAACCATCTTACCGATAATGGTGTAAAAATAGGTACAGATGTTACGTTACAGGTTGCAGAACGTTATAAAATAACCCCATTTATTGACGGAGGTATTATGTGAAAGTATCAATACTTTGTGTCGGAAAAATAAAAGAAAAATTCTATACCGATGCCATAGCAGAATACGCAAAGCGACTCACACGGTTCTGCGATTTTGATATAACAGAAATACCAGACGAGAAAATTCCCGACAAAGCATCTGATAAAGAGAAAGAAATGATTAAAGAACGTGAAGGAGAGAAACTTTTATCAAAGCTTAAACCCGATTCATTCGCAATCAGCTTATGCATTTAGGGAAAAACACTCTCAAGCGAGGAGCTTGCAGACACAATGCAAAATATTTATAACAATACAAACCATGTCACGTTCATAATAGGCGGTTCACTCGGTCTTTCAGATGCGGTTAAGGCAAAAACAAAGCTCCGTTTATCCTTCGGACGAATGACCTTACCTCATCAGCTTATGCGTGTCGTTTTATCGGAGCAGATTTATCGCTCATTTATGATAAATCAAGGTGGAACATATCATAAATAATATTGACATTTACCCCTTTTAATGGTACAATTAATGTACAACATTTAAGGGGGATTTTTATGAAAAAAATAATATCAATGCTGCTATGTGCTGTTCTTCTGTCAGGTACATTTACAGCATTTGCAGATGATCTAATGACAGAAACAAAATCAGTATCTGTTACGGCTACAGTTTCTGATACACCATATCGCAAGGTGTCGGATATAACCTTTGAGATTTTATCATCTGACGGTGAGGTACTTGATAGCGACACACAGCATTTAGACTATAACACAAAATCACTTGTGTTCACGTTCGATATTCCCGAATTTACAATAGGAACATCATTTAAGGTACGTGCAACAGACGGGCTTGACAGTGTTGGGTATTACGAGAACATATACCACACAGGCGGAGAAATGACTTTCCCTACTTACTATTACATAGATGCAAACGGAAATACCGTAGAATCTACCGATATTGCGGTTACAATTTATCCGTTATATGATAAGACCATAAATTTATACTATAATGCAAATTGGGCAAACGCAACAGGTGCAAGAATAATAAACGGCAACGCAATGATTCCTGCACGTGCAGTTGCGGAGTTCATTGGATTTAATGTCCGTTATGATGAGGATTACAATGTTGAGGTCATATCTCTTGACGGCAAAGATATGTATTTCAATGTAGGTACGGCATATACAACTATTTTCGGCACAGATTTATTTGCGCCTGAGCCGACTGTTATGATTGACGGAGCAGTTTATATTTCACTGCGTACCTTTGCATATGCTATCGGCAGTGAGCTTGAGGTCAAAGACTACGGCACATATATGGATATAAATATGAGTGAGTCCGACTTTGTAAATGACTATTTCAAGAGACTTCCAATAAACCAGATGAACATATCAAGCCGTACAAACTATCTTGTTTGGGTATCGCTTAGCGAATACAAAACAAGGCTGTATCAGGGCAGAATAAATCAGTGGAAACCGATCCTTGATACAACCTGTGCAATAGGTGCACCCGGCACTCCTACAGTTACAGGCTCATTTGAATATAACTATAAAACACGTTGGGATTACGGCACATACTACGTAGGTCCATGTCTTGTTTTCTACAGAGGCTATGCACTACATTCAGTATTACTTTACCAGAACGGAACAGAATATGACGGCAGAGTCGGTATGAAGCTTTCACATGGCTGTATCAGACTAAAAAAGAAAGATATTGATTTTATAGCAAGCACAATACCTGTAGGAACAAAAATATATATTACACCGTAAGAAAAGGAATATACAATGGAAAATTTGTATCTCGTAATCATCATATTATGCATATCGCTCCAACATATAACGAAGAAAATATACAACATAAAACATAACTACGGGACATTCACCTTTGCATTTGCGACGGTTACGGTAGCATTAATAGTCTATTCCATAATAGCATTGGGTAACTTCCGATTTAATATCGGTGTTGCATGGTACTCTTTGGGGTTTGCGCTAAGCTACAGCGTTGCCGCCGTTACATCACTTTTTGCACTAAAGCATGGACCGTTATCACTGACATCGCTTATTACTGCGTTTTCGCTTATTATCCCCACTCTATACGGGTTATTCGCCCTTGGCGAGCCATTAAGCATAACGCTTGTAATTGGGCTGATACTTCTTATTCTCTGCCTTGTGCTGATACAATTTGAATCAACCGATAACAAGAAAATAACGTTAAAATGGGTAATATATGTCACTCTTGCATTTTTAGGTAACGGAATATGCTCAACTGTGCAGAAGGTACAACAGATAAACTTTAATGGTGAATATAAAAACGAGTTTATGGTTACAGCCTTTCTCATATCGGCTGTTATACTGCTCATAATATCGCTTATAATTGAACGTAAAGTGTTTATGAAAACACTGCATCATGGATTTTTATGGTATGGCTTGTGCGGATTTGGAAATGGTATGGTAAATCTCTTGGTTATGGCAATATCACTGTCCGTTGCGGCATCTGTTATGTTCCCCGTAATGTCAGTGGGAAGCATTACACTTACTGCACTCGTGTCAGTATTCGCCTTTAAGGAAAGGCTTTCGCCATATCAAAAGCTTGGTGTACTATCAGGACTTTTTTCTATTGTATTTTTGAATATGTAAAAAGGTGGCTATTGCGTTGAGCAATACCCCTTTGGGACTGTCCCATTTTTGAGTTTTTCTGTCATTACCAGCATAACAACTGCAAATACCGCCAGATATACAGGATATAATGCAATATTTATAAACTGCGCAATCAAACCGAACAGAGGCGGCATAAAGGTTGAGCCAACATATGCACTCGCCATTTGTATACCGACAAGCGATTGGGAATTTTCCTCACCGAAATTAGTCGGTGTTGAATGTATTATACACGGATATACAGGCGCTGCACCAAGTCCGATAACCACAAGTCCTGCCAAAGATACAATGTCCGTCTTAATAGGCAGTATCACCATCACTATACCTATTATCATACCAATAATACCCACTCGTATCATTTTTCTGTCGCCATATTTGTCTGCGACAAATCCGTTTAAAAATCTGCCTATTGTTTCGCCTATATAGAATAGTGCTGTAAACATAGCCGCAGTTTCAGGGTGTACACCTCTGTAGCCGACAAGATAACTGCTCGCCCATAGTCCCGCCGTTGCCTCTAACGCACAAAACCCGAAAAAAGCAACAAGAATGTGGGGTACTCCCTTGATTTTTAATGCCTGTGCAATGCTCAGGACCTTCGGTTTCACTCCATCGCTTGAATCACTTTTCTTTTTCCAGAGCGGAAGTGAAAATATAAGAATTGCCACAAGCACCGCCTGCAATATTCCCACCATTCTATATCCCGAACTCCAACCAAGATTGTTTGACAGACACACACCCATTATGTTCGGACTAATTGTTACACCAACGCCCCAGAATGCATGAAGCCAGCTCATATGCCTTGAGCTGTAGTGAAGTGCCACGTAATTATTAAGTGCCGCATCTACCGCACCTGCACCCAAGCCATATGGTACCGCCCAAAGGCATAGCTTAATAAATGAATTTGAGGCAGAAAAACCAAACAATGCCACCATAGTCAGTGCCACACTAAAAGCCGTTACTACACCCGTTCCGAATTTGCGTATAACCCTGTCAGCCGACAAACTTGACGCTATTGTGCCTGCACACATTATCATCGAGATTATACCCGCATAGGAAATTGGCACATCCAAATCCATACGCATCACAGGCCATGCTGAACCAAGCAATGAATCAGGCAAACCAAGGCTGATAAATGCTAAGTAAATAACCGCAAGTAATAATGAATACATAATGTATCTCCCCCAATAATTACTCTGTTTTGTTACAGAATATCCGATAAACGCGCAAACTCTTCAAGCGAAAGAGTTTCGCCCCGACGTGTCGGCTCAATCCCCACACTCTCCATTAATTCTGTAAGCTCCGCCTTAGTATGTGTAAAGTTTGACACAAGGCAGTTGAGCAGCGTTTTTCTTCTTTGCGAAAATGCAGCTTTTACAGTTTTGAAAAACATTTTCTCGTCCTTTATACTGACCGCAGGAGTATTGCGAAAAGCCATCTTAACTACTGCACTGTCAACCTTTGGCGGCGGTACAAACATATTTGCACCCACAGTGCACACGAGTTCAGGGTCTGTGTAGTATTGGCACAAAACAGATATTGCACCATAGTTTTTCGTGCCTGGTGTTGCAATTATACGGTCTGCAACCTCTTTTTGTACCATTACCACAAGATTTTTTAAAGGCAAATCCCCCTCTATAAGTGCAGTTATAATAGGTGTCGTGATGTAATACGGCAAATTCGCCGCAACACTGACTTTTTCGCCGTCAAACTCGTCATCTATAAGTTTTTTCATATCAGTTTTTAATACGTCCTGATTTATGACTTTTACATTGTCATACTCGCCCAATGTGTCTGCCAAAACAGGGATAAGTCTGTCATCTATTTCAAGGGCAACTACTTTTTTTGCACGTTTTGCAAGTTCATTTGTAAGCACACCAAACCCGGGACCGATTTCGATTACGCCCTCATTTTCAATCTCTGATGCCATTGCAATGTCTTCCAAGACTGATTGTGATGACAAGAAGTTCTGTCCCAGACCTTTTTTAAATACAAACCCGTATTTTGATGCTATTCTTTTTATTTCAGTCGGTGATATAAAATCCATACTTATACCCTTCCTCAAAATTAGTCTGATAATTTAATTTCTTTTCCATCGAGATATGCCAACGGGCTATCCTCATCAAAGTTCAGAATAAGACGTGTGCTGTAGAGTGCCTGACGGTACTTCTCACCCACACCTCCGTATTTAGTGTCCCCCGCAAGTGGGAATCCGAAATCTGCAAATTGAGCACGTATCTGGTGAGTTCTCCCTGTATGCAGTTCTATTTCCACTGTAGAAAATCCGTTTTTGCTTTCTATAACCCTATAATCAAGTGATGCTGTTTTCCCCCTATCCGACACCTTAGTAACCTTGTCGCTCCGCTCAAGAATATTTTCGAGATGTCCTGTCTTTGGCGGTGTTCCGCAAACAACAGCAGTATAAAACTTTCGTATTCTCCGTTCCTTTATACTGCTGTTTACCTCTCTTAGCGATAATGCATTTTTTGCGGCAATTACAAGTCCGCCTGTGTTTCTGTCAAGACGGTTACATAGAGCAGGGCTAAATGTCTGCTCATTTTGGGGGTTATATTCGCCCGTATCATATAAATAGCTCCTGACCATATCAACAAGCGTGTCGCCATTTCCATTTTCATCACTATGACACAACAAGCCTACAGGTTTATTGACAACAAGAATGTTATCGTCCTCATAAACCACATCAAAACGGGGTTTTACATATTTAAAGCTATTTTCTTTAGCAAAAAACTCATCTGCAAAATACAGCATAAGAACGTCCCCCGTCGAAACGAAGCACGCCCCATCTTTAATATGCTTGCCATTGAGTCTGACGCATTTTTTACGCAGACCTTTATATAACATAGACTTTGGCATATTGGGCATCAGCTTTGACAAGAACTTATCAAGCCTTTGCCCGCCGTCATTTTCTCCAACCGTAAACTGACGCATTTATCTTGCTATCATTGCCGCACCGATGATACCTGCATCGTTAAATAGCTTTGCAGTAACAATCTCGGTTTTCTTCATATATTTGTTGTAGCCGTTCTTTGTTACAAATTCTCTTACAGGGTCAAGAAGATAGTCACCCTCACGGCTTATTCCGCCGCCTACGCAAATCATTTCAGGCTGGAATATATTTTCAAGATTTGTAAGTCCCTCTGCTACATATATAGCATACTGCTTAACAACCTCCTGTGCTGTCTTGTCGCCCTGCTTTGCGGCAACAAAAGATGTCATACCCGAAACCTTGCCCTCATCTTTGGCAACCTTATGCATTAAACTGTCAGGATCCTTTTCCATAGCCGCCTTTGTCTGTCTTATAAGAGCAGTAACTGATGCATACGCCTCCCAACAACCCTTTCTTCCGCAGGTGCATGGCTCGCCGTCACGAACAATAACAATATGTCCGCCCTCGCCTGCGGCACCGTTGAAGCCGTGAAGCATCTTTCCGTCAACAATTATACCCGAGCCGACACCTGTACCAAGTGTGACAAATATAAAATTCTTTACTTTATCCTCATACTCAACATACTCACCCATTGCGGCACAGTTTGCATCGTTGTCAACAGACACCCTTAAGCCTGTAAGCTTGTTAAGCTCCTCTGCAAGCGGGAACTTCTCCATTTTCAGGTTGTTTGAATATACAACAACACCATTGTCAAAATCTATTGAACCAGGGCTGCCTATACCTACACCCTTAATCTCAGACTTATCAATACCATATTCGCTTGCAAGCTTGTCAATAAGCATTGCCATATCCTTTACAATCTCGATAGCCTCACGCTCATTCATTGTAGGTGTTGATGCCTGTGCCAAAATCTTACCTTCCTCTGACACAAGACCTGCGGCAATATTTGTTCCGCCTAAATCTATACCTATATACATATTCTTATACCTCCGTTTTTTTATATCATAATAATAACATATTTATTTCTAAATTGCAATTACTTTATAAAAATTTATTTGACTTAATTTCATATATGTGGTAAAATCAAAATAAAAGGGAGGTACATATATGAATTATAATGCAATAAAGCTTACTGCTCCGATAAAGGATTATTTGTGGGGCGGTACACGTTTAAAAACAGATTTCGGTAAAATAACAGATAAAGAAAAAGCGGCAGAGAGCTGGGAGCTTTCCACACACCCTGACGGCGAAAGTGTTGTATCAGGCGGCGAATTTGATGGTATGACGTTATCTCAATACATAAAAGCCAACGGTGGTGATGAATGTATCGGCACACGTGCCGCAGAATTCGACTTTTTCCCTATCCTTATAAAGCTGATTGATGCTAAGGATAATCTGTCTATTCAGGTACACCCGAATGACGAATATGCAATGCGTGTCGAGGGCGAATACGGTAAAACTGAAATGTGGTATATAGTAGATTGCGAAGATGATGCATATTTATACTACGGTGTAAACCGCGATATTACAAAATCAGAATTTGAAAAGAGAATAAAAAATAACACTTTGCTTGAAATTCTTAATAAGGTACCTGTAAAAAAAGGCGATGTATTTTTCATTCCGTCAGGTACTATACATGCGATATGCTCAGGTATACTTATTTGTGAGGTACAACAAAATTCAAACACTACATATCGTGTCTATGACTATGACAGACGCGGTGCTGACGGAAAACCTCGTGAGTTACACATAGAAAAGGCAATAGATGTATCGCTCCTTACTCCGTCACCAAAGCAGGCTATGACAAATTCAAATATACTTGCAAGCTGTAAGTATTTCACAGTTGAAAAGCTGAATGGTAATTCTGATATAGCACTTGATAAAGCTACTTTCCGCTCTGTCACTGTTACGGATGGCAATGCCACACTTCAGCTTGGCGGTGTAACAACACCGCTTACAAAGGGTGAAACAGTGTTTATTCCTGCACAGGACAGGACTGCAACAATTACGGGTGATTTTGAGGCTATAATGGCATATGTATAAATCTTTTATCATACCATTTATTGAGGTGGTATGGATGAATTATATATGGAGTTTTATGGTAATAGTATCAATTATAGTATCTGTCATAACAGGACGTGTTGATGAAACGGTAAATGCTGTCTTTGAGGGAGCATCTACTGCCGTGTCTACACTTATATCATTTGCAGGAGCAATGTGTTTCTGGACAGGTATAATGAAAATTTCAGAAAAAAGCGGCGTATCAGATGTGATATGCCGTTTCATTTCGCCTGTTGTGAGATGGCTGTTCCCAAACAGCTCCGACAAGGCACGTGAGTATATTTCAATGAATTTAACTGCTAACATCTTAGGTATGGGCAATGCCGCAACACCAATGGGAATGATGGCGGCACAAACTCTTGATAAAGAAAATCCTACACCGCATATACCATCGCCGAATATGTGTATGCTTGTAGTGCTAAACACAACCTCATTTCAGCTCTTACCCTCAACCATAATTGCACTGCGAGCCGCCGCAGGCTCACAAAATCCCACATCAATTATACTACCTGTCTGGTGTGCATCTCTATTTGCAGTGTGTATAGGAGTATTGTCCGTAAAGCTGTTAACACGAAAAAATGGGGATGTAAAAAAGGGATGCTATAAAAATAGATGCCGAACGGACAAAAACCGCCGAGTAGCAAGGCTACGAGGGTTATCCCGTAGCGTACGTGGGTACATAAGGGACGGTTTTTGTTCGTAACATAAAGCAAAAAACGGGATTTTCCAAACTTGAAAAATCCCGTTTTTGTTTTATGTGCTCGGCGCTACTTTTTATGCATCCGTCTCTGACTGTGCCTTATGGAATGATGCACAATCGAATTTCTGCTTGGTTTCAGGCAAATCAATTTCTATGCCTGTCTTTTCGCTGTAGTCCTTAAGCGCCGCATGAATAGCCTCCTCTGCCAACACTGAACAGTGTACCTTTGCAGGGGGAAGTCCGTCAAGTGCCTCCATAACGGCTTTGTTTGTAAGCTTTAATGCCTCTTCAATCGTCTTGCCCTTTACAAGCTCTGTTGCCATTGAGCTTGTGGCAATAGCCGCACCGCAACCAAACGTCTTGAAGCTTACATCTTCGATTATTCCGTTCTCTATCTTCATATATATCTTCATTATGTCACCGCATACTGCGTTTCCAACCTCGCCGATTGCGTTTGCATCATCAAGCTTGCCAACGTTTCTGGGATTTTCAAAATGATCCATTACCTTTTCGCTGTACATTTTATCTTCCCTCCATATATTTCTTTGTAAATGACTCTAATTTCCCGTCTTCAAATGCCTCGTACATAGGCGACATTGCACGCAAGCCGTCAATAATCTTAGGCATTACATCAAGCACATAGTCAATTTCTTCGTCTGTTGTATCCTCACTTACACTAAAACGTATTGAACCGTGTGCAATCTCATGCGGAACACCGATTGCAAGCAATACGTGTGACGGGTCAAGTGAGCCTGATGCACAGGCACTGCCGCTTGATGCACATATGTCTTTCATATTAAGACGCATCAGTATTGCCTCACCCTCAACGAACTCATATGAGAAATTTACGTTGTTGCACAAACGTCTTTCGTCATCGGGACCGTTTAATTTGATATAATCAATTCTATCTCTGAGGCCCGTTATAAGCTTATCACGCATTTTCTTCATATGCGCAATATTTTTATCAATATCTGATACTGCAATATCAAGTGCCTTACTAAGTCCTGCAATTCCCGCAAGATTTTCAGTAGCCGCGCGCTTGCCTCGCTCCTGACCGCCGCCATGAATTAAGTTGTCAATACGTGTGCCGTTTTTGATATATAACATTCCCACGCCCTTGGGACCGTGAAATTTATGTGCGCTAAGTGAAAGCATATCCACACCGAGCTCTGATACATCAATCTTAATGTGACCGATAGCTTGTACCGCATCTGTATGGAATGTAATCTTATGTTTCTTTGCAACCTCGGCAATTTCCTTTATCGGCTCAATCGTACCGATTTCGTTATTTGCCGTCATGACAGAAATCAAAATCGTATTATCCGTTATTGCCGCCTCTACAGCTTCGGGAGTAACATATCCGACCTCATCAACGTCAAGATATGTTACGTTAAATCCATGTTTTTCCAAAAATTCACAAGCACCCAAAATTGCATGATGCTCAATCTTAGTTGTGATTATATGGTTGCCTTTTCGCTTATTTGCGAAAGCAAAACCTT
Source organism: uncultured Ruminococcus sp. (assembly GCA_902796445.1). Lineage (GTDB taxonomy): Bacteria > Bacillota > Clostridia > UBA1381 > UBA1381 > Ornithomonoglobus. The sequence continues at coordinate 14,799 of CADBPJ010000036.1, forward strand.
TTATCGCCCAGTTATCCGCCTCACAGCCTGAAGCTGTAAAGTATATTTCATTGGCATTCTTTGCCCCAATATTCTTCGCAACACTCTCACGAAGCTTTTGGAGTTCCGACTCCGCCTTTTGCCCTACACTGTAGAACACTGACGAGGCATTACCCCATATATCTGTAAGATACGGCATCATGGCATCGCAAACCTCAGGTTTTATGCTTGTCGTTGCGTTATTATCTAAATATACCGCCATTATCTATCATTCCTTTCTATGTAGGATTTATAAAACCCCTACTATGATATTTTACTCCAAAATTCAGGTCTTGTCAATAGCTTCTTACTATATTTGCCATATTTTTGCTATATTTACGGAGGAGAAAAATATTCTTGTTTATATTGCTTAAAAACCTTGATTTTTATACGTCCGTATGGTAAAATGACTCATTAAAGAGGTGAAAAAAAAATGCTTATAGATTTCCACGTTCATACATTCCCCGAATCAATCGCAGAAAAAACACTGCAACTGCTTCTTGGGAATATGCGTGATACGTATAATATTGATCAAACACTCAGTTACGGCGGTACTCCCCATCTGCTGTTAGAGAGTATGAAAGAGAATGATGTTGACATAAGTGTAACGATGCCTATTGCAACAAAGCCATCACAATACGACTCGATAAACAAGTTTGCGCGCAGTATTACAAACGATAAAATTATCTCGTTCGGTGCTATTCACCCTCGCAACACGGATATAGAATATAAAATATGTGAACTGAAAGAACAAGGATTTAAGGGTATAAAATTGCATCCTGATTATCAGGATACTAATGCTGATGATGATGAATTTATAAATCTTGTCAAATGCGCTACAGAGAAAGGTATGTATGTTACCATTCATGCAGGGCACGATACAGGTATTCTGCCGCCGTTTAAAGGCGATATTATGCGTATTCGCAAAATGCTTGATAAGGTTGATAATTCATTTATAATTCTTGCGCATATGGGCGGATTTAATCAATGGAACGAAGTTGAGAAATATATTATAAACTCCAAAGCTTATTTTGACTTGTCGGTTGTCAGCCGATTTATGGATATAAACCAATACAGACGTATAATTGAAAATCACGGAGCGGACCGAATTCTTTTCGGTTCGGATATGCCCTGGGAATCGCCTGTTGACACTCTTGAGTTTATGAAAAAAGCCAATGTCTCCGACACTGACTTTGAACTTATAACCCATAAGAACGCAGAACGTATTCTTGGTATGTAAAGGAATGTATATTTACCCTAATAACACATCCATAACAAGCATTATGCAAAAACCTACAAGAAGTGCATAGGTTGCACCTCGCTCACTGCCGTGTGCATGGGTTTCGGGTATCATTTCATCACTTACCACATAAATCATTGTTCCGCCCGCAAATGCCAATGCCACAGGCAGTAGTGCAAGGGATACATTTACTGCAAAATATCCTATAAATGTTCCTATTACCTCAATAACACCTGTCAATACGGCACATATAAACGTCTTGCTTTTTTTCTCACTCTCCGCAAGCATCGGTGCAATTATGACAATACCCTCAGGTATGTTCTGTAATGCTATACCGCCTGCTATAACGAACGCACGTGCGACATCACCCGAGCCAAAGCCCACTCCTGCGGCTATACCCTCGGGCAGATTATGTATTGCACTCGCCATTACAAACAGCAGTACCTTGCTCAGGTTTGCGTTGTGGTGTGTTTCAATATCCGCACCCACGAGCTTGTGCAGATGCGGAACAAGCTTATCTATAAAATTAAGACACAAAGCACCTGCAAAGATGCCTGTTACTGTGTAAATAATCCCAAATTTTCCGCCATATTCCAATGATGGCAGAACAAGCCCCAAGACTGCCGCCGCAAGCATAACGCCTGCGGCAAAAGACAGCACGATGTCCGAAAATTTGTGGGATATATTTTTAAATGCAAAGCCGATAACGGAGCCTATAATCGTTGCTCCGCCAACGCCCAATGCAGTGATTAATACCATTTCCATGACTGTTCCCCGTTTTATTTAAGCTTACTTGCTAATGCTTCCTTTATCAGTGCAGGGTTTGCACCCTTGCCTGCGGCTTTAATTGCCTGACCCATGATAAAGCCGAACAGCTTATCGTTACCATTTTTGTACTTCTCGACAGCATCTGCCTGCTCTATAAGGACCTTATCAATAATCTCATCAAGACCTGACGTGTCATTGTCCATAATAAATCCGTTGTCCTTTGCGATAGCTTCAGGCTCACCGCCCTTGTCAAACATTATAATGATAATATCTTTTGCAGAGCCCTTTGAAACTACACCGCCTGCCGCCATTTCAGCGATTTTTGCCATATTTGCTGGAGTAAACGTTACAGCTGTAATATCCATTTCCCTGTCATTTAGCTGATGGCTTATCTCGCCGAGCATAAGATTTGCGATAAGCTTATACTCAGGTGTAATCTTAACCGCCTCATCATAGAAATCAGAAAATTCCTTTTGTGCGATTATGAGTTTTGCATCTTCCTGGGGGATTTTATATCCTTCAGTATATCTTAAAAATCTCTCTTGCGGAAGCTCAGGCATTTCCTTTCTGATTTCCTCAATTTCCTCATCAGTAAATACTACGGGCGGAATATCAGGCTCAGGGAAATAACGATAGTCATGTGCCTCCACCTTTGAACGAAGTGATTTTGTGTTGTCCTGGCTGTCATTGTATCGTCTTGTTTCCTGTACAACCTCGCCACCGTCATCAAGAATGTCTGCCTGTCGCTTTATTTCGTATTCAATAGCACGTCCGATTGATTTTACGGAGTTAAGGTTTTTGATTTCTGTTCTTGTGCCGAACTTATCCGAGCCAATCGGCATAAGCGAAATATTAACGTCTACACGCAGTGATCCCTGCTCCATTCTCGCATCACATACGCCCGCATATTTCATACGCTGTGCAATCTGAGTAACAAAGTCCTGTACCTCCTCAACCGAGCGGAAATCAGGCTCTGTAACAATTTCTATAAGCGGTACACCGCAACGGTTGTAGTCAGCCATTGACACGCCCTCGTAATCGTCATGCACAAGCTTGCCTGCATCTTCTTCTATATGAATTCTGTTAATTCTTATTCGCTTTCCGCCTACAACATCAATATATCCGTCAGTGCAGATAGGTGATTCAAACTGCGTAATCTGATAAGCCTTCGGTAAATCGGGATAGAAATAATTCTTTCTGTCAAATGCACTGTAGTTATTTACTGTACAGTTTGTTGCAAATCCCGCCTTTGCGGCAAGCTTTACTGCACCCTTGTTAAGTAGCGGCAATGTGCCTGGCATACCTGAACAACGCGGGCAAACTCTTGTGTTTTCGCCGCCGCCAAATTCGTTCTGACAAGAGCAGAACACCTTTGAATTTGTCAGCATTTCACAATGTATCTCAAGTCCCATTACAGGTTGGTATCTCATAGAGCGCACTCCTTTCTGTCAAAATCCTTTTCAAATTTATCACATACTGCTACGATTGTCTTTTCGTCAAATGCCTTGCCTGTAAGGCTCATACCTATAGGCATACCATTCTTGTCATAACCGCACGTCGTTGAAATTGCGGGAAGTCCTGCAATATTTACGGTTACTGTACAAATATCTGCTGTGTACATCTTTACGGGATCGTTTTCCTGCTCGCCGATTTTATATGCCGTTGTCGGAGCTGTCGGTGTAAGTATAACATCGCACTTCTCAAAAATTGCAGAATATTCGTTTCTTATCTGTGTTCTTATTCTTCTTGCATTGTTATAATATGCATCATAGTAGCCCGAACACAACGCATAGTTACCAAGCATAATTCTGTGCTTGACCTCGTTGCCAAAGCCCTCACGTCTTGTATTCTTTATAAGCTCGTTATAGTCCTCGCCCACATTTGAGCGGTAGCCGTATTTGATACCATCAAATCTTGACAGGTTAGATGCCGCCTCTGCTGATGAAATGAGGTAGTATGCCGCAACTGCGTATTTAAGTGACGGAAGCGAACATTCAACGATTTCACAGCCTAAATGCTTATAGTAATCAGCCGCCTTTAGGACCGCCTCTCGTACCTCGTCATCCGTTCCCTCGAAAAACTCTTTAGGGACACCGATTTTTAGTTTTGAAATATCCTCGCCTACCATTGATGTATAATCGCCCATAGACTTTTGTGACGTTGTGGCATCATTCTCGTCATAGCCGTAGATTGTATTTAGCACATACGCTGTATCTTCAGCAGAATTTGCTACAACACCTATCTGGTCAAGTGATGATGCAAATGCAATAAGCCCCCATCTTGACACTGTTCCGTATGTCGGCTTAAGTCCCGTAACACCGCAGAACGCACTCGGCTGTCTTACCGAACCGCCTGTGTCAGATCCAAGTGCCGCCGCACAAAGGCCTGCCGCAACAGATGCCGCCGCACCGCCTGATGAGCCGCCTGTTACACAATCTGTATTATACGGGTTTGTCGGTCCGCCGAAATATGATGTCTGCGATGAGCCGCCCATAGCAAACTCGTCCATATTGGTTTTACCAAGCATAACATAATTTTCAGCTTTAAGCTTTGCAACTGCCGTTGCATCATATACAGGCACAAAATCCTCAAGCATACGTGATGCACACGTTGTCCTGATGCCGTCTGTACAAATATTATCCTTTACAGATACAGGTATACCCGTAAGAGGTTTTGCCTCACCTCTATCAATAACGCCCTGGGCTTTTTTCGCCATCTCTATTGCTTCTTCTTCGCAAACCGTGATATAACTGTTTATTACAGCATCACGCTCTTTTATCTTTTTTAAATAATCCTGTGCAAGCTCTACAGCACCGATTTCATGGCTGTCGAGTTTTTTTCTAAGTTCTGTCAATGTCATTACTTACGTCCTCCTTATACGACCTTCGGAACAACAAAGCTGTTATTTTTAACATTCTCAGTGTTTTCAAGTATTTTTTCTGTAGAATATGAATCCTGATACTCGTCCTTGCGTAGTTCCTCATAATCAACAGCATCAAGGGCATATGGTTTTATTTCAGGACTAAAATCGCAGACCGTATCCATAAGTGCAATAATATCGGTCATATCCTTAGTCATAGCTGTAAGCTCCTCAGGCGTAAATGAGAGCTTGGAAAGCTCCGCCATATGAGCAGTTAATTTTTCATCAAACATAATAAATCTCCTTTACTTGTCCGCAACGGACTACCTCTCCATTATATTATATAATACCACATTTTTACCTTTATTTCAATAGCAAATCTGTAGTTTTACAATGTTCATACAAAAAATTTTTGAAAAATATTGACAAATATTCATCAAGCATTGTTTTTTCTAAATACGTTCCATACCAACGATATTGTCTATCATAATCCTGTCGCCGTCGGTAAATAAAATATAACGTTTATAATCATTTATATGTTTTACTGTTCCATTTTTTGTACGGTATTCACCTCCTGATTTCCTTTTGTCGGGGACAAAATACGTTACAGATATGTTATGTTCTTCTTTCGGATTATCGAATATATACCGAAGCTTTCTGTCAATCTCTGATTTATGGTACTCGTCAAGTTCAATCCGTCTATCGGTAAGACGTGCAGTTTCGGATATTTCGTCCTCATAGCCTGTCAAGGCACGAAACGCACCGAACTGCGCCGCACGCTCTGTCCGCGACATATTTTTTCGTTTTAACGACTTGCGATATGGCATATCAAGCATATAGTCGTATCTGTGTTCATCTTTTTCCATATGATTGTTAAATCCTTTCGCAAAACTTAAGTTTCAAAGAAAATCGTTCAGATTGCCATTTTGCAGTGAGCGGTGCTGTACAGATGTACTGCCCCGAGCGAAAAATGGTGAGATGGGCGATTTTATTCAAGCTTAACTATGCTTTGTGTCCGCCTATCTGATTATTTCTGTCCCTTGTCGTTGCACCCTCCTGCAGATTGATACCTTTTAGTATTGTGTTTTTGCCGTATTTGTTTCGCAATCCAATAGTCGCCTCCTGAATTGCACGTTCCTTTTCAAGATGCTCCTTTTCGATTTGACGTTCCTTATCAAGCTTGTCATAGTCGGTGAATAAATCCATCTGCTCATAGCTTACCTTATCCACCACGCTATCCTCCGAAATAACGTGATTTGCGGATATGTTTACCTGCCTTACGCACAGCTTTGGATTTATAATCCTATCGTACAAATCCATCATAGCGTTCATAATAAGCATAGTAGATGACGTGTGTTTGCCGATATTTGCCGTACCATGTGAATGTTTAGGGATTTTACGTCCGTATCTGTCAATGCTTATTTCGCCCTTGTACGTTTTATTTTTGACATTTTCTATATCATATCCGATAGTCAAGACAAGCTGATCTGTTACCAATCTTTTCTCCACAAGATCAAGCACAAGGAGTTCCGTCATCTCACGCACTATAAGCTTTGCCTTTTCTGTATCATACGGACAATGCAGTACCTGACCTGTACCGATACTCTTGTTTTCGGGTTTATATTCACGTATATCATCTATTGTACATGGCTCCCAGCCCCACGCATGGTCAATCAGAAGCTCTGCATTGACACCAAAAAGCTTGTACAGCTTGTTTTCGCCGTATTCTTTAAGCGATGCCTGTGCAATATCGCCCATAGTAAATAAACCGTTTTCGTGAAGCTTTCGGGCATATCCTCTGCCCACTCGCCAGAAATCCGTTATCGGCTCGTGTGTCCACAGCTCTTTTCTGTAGGTATACTCGTCTAAAAATGCAACACGCACTCCGTCTTTGTCGGCTTTCATTTTCTTTGCCATAATATCCATTGCGATTTTCGCCAGATACATATTTGTGCCAATCCCTGCGGTTGCGGTAATGCCTGTAGTTTTAAGGACATCATGTATAATCATCATAGCAAAATCGTGTGGCGATAATTTATATTTATTAAGATACCCCGTAATGTCCATAAACACCTCGTCAATGGAATATACGTGAATATCGTCAGGAGATACGTATTTTAGATATATATTATATATCTGCGTACTGTATTTCATATAATATGCCATCTGTGGCGGTGCAATGATATAGTCAAGCTCAAGACAAGGATTTTTGATAAGCTCCCTGAAATCCGCCGATTTCCCTATAAAATGCTTATCAGGTGCATTTTTTCGTCTTTCGTCATTGATTTTGCGTACTGCTTGTATTACCTCGAAAAGTCTTGGCCTGCCCGGTATGCCGTAAGATTTCAAAGACGGTGAAACAGCAAGACATATTGTTTTTTCCGTTCTTGATGCATCTGCCACAACAAGGTTTGTTGTCATAGCATCAAGATCTCGTTCTATGCACTCAACCGAAGCATAAAAGGATTTCAGGTCAATACATAAATACATTCTGTTGTCCATATATCAATAACATTCTTTCAATATTTCAAGTATTTCATCATTATCTACGTGCTTATACGTTCCGCCGGGGACCGTTGAGTTTGCGATTTTAGTAAGCATTTCTTCTGTCGCACCGACCTCACGCAGTGACTTGGGTATTCCTAACTCTTTTATAAAGTCGGACAGCTTTTCTATTACTTTAAGTGCCGCCTCCTCTTTTGTCATACTCTCCACATCAACACTCCATACCTTCTTAGCAAAGCGTACAAACTTGTCAAGTCCGTTTTTGTATATATGCTTATAGTACGGAATTGAAACTATAGCAAGACCTACACCATGAGCACAGTCGGTATATGCCCCCACCTGATGCTCTATATTATGAACCTCCCAATCCTGTTCCTTTGAAAGTCCCGTAACGCTATTAAGTCCGAGAGTTGCACACCACATAATATTACTTCTCGCTTCATAATCCTGTGGATTTACAAGTGCTTTTCTCACAGAATTTATAAGACACTCCATTACACCCTCTATTACATAATCTGTGGTATTATCATCATCACCTGAGAAATACTGTTCCATAAGATGCGACATAATATCAAACACACCGCTTACCATCTGATACTTCGGTACGCTGTATGTGTATTCAGGATTTAGAATAGAAAACTTAGGATTTACATTCGGTGTAAATACTCTGCCACCCTTAATCATTTTCTCTTCATTTGTTATAACGGATCCTGCGTTCATTTCAGAGGCTGTTCCTGTCATTGTGAGAATTGATGCAACAGGCACTGTTTTGTTGCTTAGAGGCTCAAAGTTCTCCCAATATTTCTCCCAAGGATCGCCCTCGCAGTATGCAGATACGGAAATCGCCTTAGAGCAGTCTATTACACTGCCTCCACCCACTGCTAAAATCAAGTCAATGTTATTCTTCCTTACTAAGTCTGCACCTCTAAGCACTTGCCTATACGTTGGGTTGGATTTTATCCCTGCAAGCTCCACAACGCTCTTTCCGCTTTGCTTTAAAATTTCTGTCACTTTATCATAAAGACCTATACTTTTAATCGCACCCTTGCCGTAAACAAGCAGAATGTTTTTGCCGTAGTTTTCAAGCTCATCTGCTAAATTATCAATAGCCGTCTTTCCGAAGTAAATCTTTGTCGGATTGTAATATTCAAAATCAAATTTCATTTGTCATCTCCCCCTTTTTTTTATTCTATCATAATTCATTATCAAATTCCATTGACATACTGAACAAACTTTATATATCATTTTCACACAGCAAAAAATTCTATTTTTTTATCTTGAAAACCTACCAAATATATGTTATTATAGTATTATGGAAAGAGGTGTTGATTATGAAGATTTCAACAAAGGGCAGATATGCTCTGAGAATGCTTATAGACTTGGCTGAGCATAGCAGTGACGGATATATACCATTAAAGGATATTGCAAAAAGACAGGATATTTCAAAGAAGTATCTTGAACAGATTGTCCCTATTCTCAACAGGTCCGATATATTAAAAACAAATCGTGGTTTTCAGGGCGGATATATGCTTGCAAAGTCCCCCGACCAATATACAGTCGGAGAAATCCTGCGTCTTACAGAGGGCAGTCTGTCGCCCGTTGCATGCCTTGACCATAATCCTGTTGGATGCGAAAAAAGCAACGAATGTCCCACCCTTCCCATATGGCAAGGGTTATATAAGGCTATAACTGATTATTTAGACAGCATTACCCTGCAAAATATTATAGATAACCATAGAGAACGTTATGCAAATAATTATAATATCTAACATATCAGATTAAAAAAGCCCCTTTTAGGGGACTTTTTTAATCTGCAAACATAGGTGTTGAAAGATACCCCTCGCCTGTATCGGGGAGCAATGCAACAATTATTTTTCCTTTATTTTCAGGACGTTTTGCAAGCTCCGTTGCGGCAAATACAGCCGCACCTGATGAAATTCCGACAAGCAAGCCTTCCTTTCTTGCAAGAGTTCTGCCTGTTTTGAATGCATCTTCATTTTCAACTGCAATAATCTCATCGTATATCTCAGTATCAAGGGTTTTTGGTACAAAGCCTGCACCAATACCCTGAATTTTATGGGGACCCGCTGTGCCTTTTGACAGCACAGGCGAGCCTGCGGGCTCAACCGCCACAACCTTGACATTCGGATTTTGAGATTTCAAATATTTACCTACACCTGACACAGTTCCGCCTGTACCTACGCCCGCCACAAAAATATCAACCTTTCCGTCTGTATCATTCCAGATTTCGGGGCCTGTTGTTGCTATATGTGCCGCAGGATTTGCCGCATTTGTAAATTGGCTCGGAATGAAACTATTGGGTGTTTCCTTTGCTAATTCCTCTGCTTTTTCTATTGAGCCTTTCATTCCTTTTGCGCCGTCTGTCAGAACAAGCTCAGCACCATATGCCTTAAGTAAATTTCTTCTCTCAACACTCATTGTTTCGGGCATGGTTAAAATAATCTTGTAACCCCGTGAAGATGCCACAGCCGCAAGGCCGATACCTGTGTTACCGCTTGTAGGCTCGATTATAACCGCACCAGGTTTTAAAAGTCCCTTTGCTTCCGCATCATCAATCATTGCCTTTGCAATTCTGTCCTTTACACTTCCTGCAGGGTTAAAGTATTCAAGCTTTCCGTAAATGGTTGCATCTAAATTATTTTGTTTACTATAATTAGTAAGCTTCATAAGCGGTGTACCGCCAATTAAATCAGTAATTTTTTCATAAACTTTCATAATAATATCGCTCCTTTTAATTATTAAGGGAAATGCATTTTCACCAAACACACCACAACATCCTCATTCGCCTTATTTATCCTTCAAATGCCTGCTCTAAATCTGCAATAATATCCTTTGCACTCTCTGTTCCTATTGACAGACGTATAGTGTTAGGCTTAATGCCCTGGTCAATCAGTTCTTCCTCTGACAACTGTGAATGAGTTGTGCTTGCAGGGTGAATTACAAGTGATTTCACGTCTGCTACGTTTGCAAGCAATGAGAATATCTGTAATCTGTCGATGAAATCCTGTGCCTCTTTAGCACCGCCCTTAATCTCAAATGTAAAGATAGAGCCACCGCCATTGGGATAGTATTTTTTATACAGCTCATGGTCGGGGTGATCCTCAATGGACGGATGATTAACCTTTTCGACCTGTGGGTGATTAGCCAGGAATTCAATCACCTTTTTCGCATTCTCCGCATGGCGTTCAACACGTAATGACAATGTTTCAAGTCTCTGCAGGAGCAAGAACGCATTAAATGGTGAAATTGATGCACCTGTA
>CADBPJ010000037.1 GCA_902796445.1 uncultured Ruminococcus sp.
AAGGATCTTCATTTAGAAATCGCAAGCATGAGTCAAAGGTTGCTCCGCCCCATGCCTCAAGTGAATGATAACCGATACCATCAAGCTTTTCAACTATCGGCAGAATTTCATCAGTTGTCATTCGTGTAGCTATCAAACTCTGATGTGCATCACGAAGAACTGTTTCTGTGATACCAACAGGCTTTGGCTGTATTATATTTGACATATTATTATATCTCCTTTCTTTAACCGAACATTGACAGGAATACGCCTGCCGCAACCGCTGAACCTATAACTCCTGCAACATTTGGGCCCATAGCGTGCATCAAAAGGAAGTTTGACGGGTTCTCTTTCTGTCCAACCATCTGTGATACACGAGCCGCCATCGGCACAGCACTAACACCTGCTGAACCTATAAGCGGATTAACCTTACCTTTTGTAAGAACATACATAAGATTACCTAATAACAATCCTCCTATTGTTGAGAATATAAATGCTACAAGACCCAATGCAACAATTCCTAATGTCTGAACTGACAGGAAAGAATCGGCAGTTGCCGTAGCACCTACGGTTAGTCCTAAGAATATTGTAATAATATTCATCAATTCATTCTGCGCTGTCTTTGCAAGTCTGTCACATACGCCTGATTCCTTCATTAAGTTACCAAGCATCAAACAGCCTACAAGCGATACAGCATCAGGAATGACAAGAGCTACGACTATTGTAACCACTATAGGGAATATTATTTTCTCTGTTTTAGAAACTGTTCTTAGCTGTTCCATTACAACACTTCTTGATTTCTTTGTTGTAAACATTTTCATAAACGGCGGCTGAATAATAGGAATCAATGCCATGTATGAGTATGCCGCAACAGCGATTGCAGGCAATAATGACGGAGCAAGTGATTTTGTTACGTAAATCGCCGTCGGGCCGTCCGCACCGCCTATGATACCGATTGATGCCGCCTCTTTAATACCCCATGCAATACTTGGCACCAATGCACTTATAACAAGTGCACCTATGAATGTAAAGAATACACCAAACTGTGCCGCCGCACCAAGAAGAATACTCTTTGGATTTGCAATAAGCGGTCCAAAATCTGTCATACAACCTATACCTAAGAATATAAGAGGCGGATATATACCAAGCTTAACACCAAGGTACAATATGTCTAAAAGACCTCCCTCACGGCAAACTCTTCCCACGTCAACGTGCATTCCGTGTACCATATAGGCAGGGTCTGTGAAAAATTCAGTATGCATCATTATTGCACTTGAATCTTTTATCATCGGCAAGTTTGTCAAAAGCATACCGAATGCAATAGGCAATAGCAATAATGGTTCAAACTGTTTTACTATAGCTAAATACAAGAGTACACATGCAACGGCAAGCATTATAATTATTTTAATAGCATCTATTGCTCCGTCCTGGAACAATGCCACTACACCTGTACTGCTAAAAAAGCTTGAAAAACTTTCTAACACTGTTTAGTCACCACTTTCTACTGTAAGATTAGTTGATTGAAACCAATACATCTCCTGTGCTTACGCTGTCACCTGCGTTTGCATTGATAGATGCAATAACGCCATCAGCACCTGCAAAGATTTCATTCTCCATCTTCATAGCTTCCAAAACTGCAACTAATGTGCCACTTTCTACTTTATCGCCTACATTTACTTTGATTGATACTACTGTACCTGGCATCGGAGCAGTAACCTTTGTTGCACCCATCGAACCTGTTGCCTTAGGTGTCGCAGGAGCTGCTGCAGGTGCAGGTGCAGGTGCCGCTGCAGGTGCCGCTGCAGGTGCAGGAGCTGATGTTGCAACTCCGCCTACTTCTTCAACGTCAACCTCGTATGTTTTACCGTTAACTGTTATATTAAACTTCCTCATTATTTTAGTTTCCTTTCCTATTTATTAAAATCTGCTTTCAATTGTTTCTCTTAATCCCTGTTTATTCCAGGCAGGGCGTACATCATTAATACGTCTGTATGACTTAATATTAAGATTGTAAGTTGATGTGTTAAGACTTGCCGCAACTGCTGCTGTAAGAATGGCAATAAGTTCATCATCATCTACATCATCTTCTGCCTTTGTTTCAACTACAGGTGTTTCTTTTACCTCTTCAACAGGCTTTGCTGTTTTCTTTGAATCTTTATAGAAAATCAGTTTAAACAGGTACAATACTATCATAAGCACTACCAGCACACCGAATACTATTGACAAACCTGTAACTGCCGTTAATCCGCCGAATGACAAAGCTTCGGATAACTGTACGCCTTGACCTGTTTGTAAAGCTTCTGATACATTCATACCGAGTAATCTCCTTTCTTATATTAAACAGGAAGATTTCCGTGCTTTTTAGCAGGTCTTGACTCACGTTTTGAGCTTAACATCTCAAGTGCGGCAATAATTCTCGGTCTTGTTGAATCGGGCTCTATTACATCATCTACATAGCCACGCTCTGCCGCAACAAAAGGTGTTGCAAACTTATTTCTGTATTCCTGAATTTTATCAGCACGAGTGGTAATAGGATCATCACTCTGGGCAATATCATTTTTAAATATGATATTTGTCGCACCCTCAGGTCCCATTACTGCGATTTCTGCTGTAGGCCAAGCCATAACAACATCTGTATCGAGGTGTTTTGAGCTCATTGCAATATATGCGCCGCCGTATGCCTTTCTGATTATTACGTTAATCTTAGGCACTGTGGCTTCACTGTATGCATAGAGAAGCTTTGCTCCGTGACGGATAATTCCGCCATGCTCCTGATCTACGCCTGGGAAATATCCAGGAGTATCTGTAAGAGTGATAATAGGAATGTTAAAGCTGTCACACGTTCTTATAAATCTTGCCGCCTTATCAGATGCATCACAATCAAGTGAGCCTGCCTTTACCTTAGGCTGATTTGCAACAATACCTACACTCATACCGTTCATTCTTGCATAACCAACAACGATATTTTTTGCAAATTCCTTCTGTACTTCAATAAACTTGCCGTTATCTACAATTTCTGCAATAACCTCTTTTACGTCATAGGCCTGATTTGGATTATCAGGCACGATTGTTGTAAGCTTTTCTGAGAGTCTGTTAATTGCATCTGTCGGAGTTTCATATGGTGCTTCCTCAAGGTTGTTTGATGGAAGATATGATAAAAGCTCACGAATTTGAGCAATACACTCCTCATCATTTGACGCAGTAAAATGACATACACCTGATTTTGATGCATGAACTGTACTACCACCGAGTTCTTCCGCTGATACCTTTTCGCCTGTCACAGACTCAATGACCTGCGGACCTGTAATAAACATTTTTGATGTGTTATCAACCATAAATATGAAATCTGTGATTGCAGGAGAATAAACTGCACCGCCAGCACATGGTCCCATAATAACGCTTATCTGAGGAATAACACCGCTGTTTATAGTGTTACGGTAGAATATTTCGCCAAATCCCGAAAGAGCATCTATGCCCTCCTGTATTCTTGCACCTCCCGAATCATTCATTCCGATTATAGGTGCACCCATCTTTGATGCCATATCCATGACCTTGCATATTTTCTTTGCGTGCATTTCGCCAAGTGAGCCGCCTACTACAGTGAAATCCTGTGAATAGACATACACAAGACGTCCGTCTATGGTACCATAGCCTGTAACTACACCCTCACCCGGGGCTTCCACTGCATCCATACCGAACTCTGTACATCTGTGACTAACAAATGCATCAGTTTCTACAAAACTGCCTGCATCCATAAGAGCATTTATTCTCTCTCTGGCAGTTAATTTGTTGGCATCATGCTGTTTTTTTATTTTTGCTGTACCGCCGCCGTTTTCAATCTTATTTCTGCGGTATTGCAACTCTGTCAGTTTGTCAACTGTTCCCATTTTTTGACCTCCGTTCTTTCTTTTATAAAAAGAATATTTCGATAACTACAAATTACTTGCATTTTATCATATTACCAAACATTATATCATTTTTTGGCAGGATTTTCAATATTTTTATTTTGATTTATATAATAGAAAATTTAATATTATTTTTAATTTTTTTGTTAGATTTGTACACGTATTTTTTTAGCAAAAAGTATTGACAAATCCGTTTTGTTATGGTATCATATAGTAGTTGTTTCACACAACACATATTGCGGAATTGTGTAAGGGTAGCACTAGTGACTCTGACTCACTCTGTTCGGGTTCGAATCCTGATTCCGCAGCCATATAAATTGCGGTCGGTGTAGAAATCAATCTGCATCGGTCGTTTTTTTTATTTTTGAATACGAGGGTATATCGAGTGATGAGTTTCGCGGATAGTTTCAAAGGCATTAAATACAAGAAATCCGCAAAAATGCGGATTTCAACGTTAATTTATTTGGCAAATATTTAACAGGCTCTGCTTTATGCCACTTTAAGCCTTTGAAATGGTCTGCGATAAATGCAACAGCTCCATTTTTTATTATTTCTTTGTACGTTTTATTACATCAACCATACCTACAAGCGCTACAAGCGCAATTACGTTAGGTATTACCATCAGATAGTTAAAGAAATCTGTCAGTTCCCATACAAGGTCATTCTGCAGGATTGCACCTAAAAATATAAACGCAATCGCTATTACAGAATACACTACAACGCCAACTTTTTCGTTCTTTTTGCACAGATATTGAACATTAAGCTTTCCAAAGAAATTCCAGCTGATAATAGTTGAAAAAGCGAAGAATAACAAACATACAGCCACAAATATGTTACCGAAATTACCAAAGAAATCGGGTAATGCGGTTGTATATGCAACCTGCATCGCATTAGCCTTTGTAAGAGTTCCTGCTTCAAGTGATGCCCTTAATCCTTCAATTGCACCATCACCTGTATATAAGGATGAAATTATAACAAGTGCTGTCATTGTAAGAACAACAAATGTATCGATAAATACACCTACCATAGCAACAACACCCTGGTCATGCGGTCTTTTTACATTTGCCTGTGCATGAGCATGAGGTGTTGAACCCATACCTGCCTCGTTTGAGAATAAGCCACGCTTTGCACCCTGACTAAGTGCAATCTTTAATGCCGCACCAAAGCTACCGCCTATGATTGCTTGGGGTGTGAATGCATACTTGAATATCATTCCTACAGTTTCAGGAATATACTGTGCTCTGAACACAAGTATTAATAATCCGCCTACAAGGAACATTACTGCCATTATAGGCACAAGCTTTTCTGTGACAGATGCAATTCTCTGTATACCGCCAAGGAATATAAATGCCGCAACTAATGCAACAACCAAACCTACCGCAACAGCTGTTGCTGTAACATCATATGAGCCTATTGAAAATAATATATGCTGCTTATTCGGGTCAAGTACCTCTTGTATAGCACCCGAAATCGAATTTGACTGCACCATAGAGCCCATAAATCCGAGAGCAAGTATAATTGCTACCGCAAAAAATCCTGCAAGGAATTTACCAAATTTACCCTTAAATGCAGTTTTTATGTAGTAAACAGGTCCTCCAAGGATAGAGCCGTCTTCTTTTACAACACGTGTTTTTTGGGCAAGTGTTGCCTCGGCATAAATCGTTGCCATACCAAAGAACGCAATTACCCACATCCAGAATATAGCACCTGGACCGCCTGTTAATATAGCACCTGATGCACCGACAATATTACCTGTACCTACCTGTGCGGCAATGGCTGTAGCCAATGCCTGAAACGGTGTCAATCCGCTCTCATTCTTTTTTCCCTTCAGCGTAAGGTTACCAAATACTTTTCTCATACCCTCACCAAAGCAACGTACCTGAACAAATCTTGTTTTGAACGAGAATATAATTCCCGCTCCCATCAATAGGAATATAAGAATATAATCTGTCAAGTACCCATTAAGTGTCTGGACAATTTCCAATAGTTTATCCATTTTCCCCTCCTATAAAACAAAAAAGTTGCTAAAATCAGCAACCCTAAATTATCACGCAAATATACATACAATGTACTCTGTCCTTTTGCCTGAGAGATTCGATAAAAAGCTATCTTGCACCTTCGGCACCCATTTGCGAGATTCTCCAGAGTTCCCTCCTATTTCGGTTTTGAATTTCAATCCCGAAATCATCATAGGTTGATTTTAAGCCATTATATCATATTTACATACAAATGTCAATATATAAATCGAAGTTTAAAGGACTATGACGAAATTTGTCATAGTCCTTTAAAGTTATACGTTTAGCTTAATTACCTCGTTGGTCTCCCACGATTTCATTGCCGCTTCCATTACCTTTATAACACGAAGTGCTTCTTCAGGTTTAATTGTAAGCTCTGCTTTGCCCTCTATAGCATCTACCATCTGCCAATATACAGGATCAAGATTATCTACAACATCCATAGGCTCTGACAAAGTAATAGTTTCTACACTGTTTGGGTTTCTTGGAGCCATTGTTTTTGTCGGGCCTGCTTTAGTGTAGACGATTTCTTCTGCCCACTTGTCCTCTTTATCGATACAACGGACAACTTTGCCATCACAGTTCCAATCATCTATCTGTAATGTTCCGTTTTTACCCAACACATACCATCTTGGATGAGTTATGTAATTGTTTGTTGCAACCTCTATACGTGCCTCAACGCCATTTTCGAATGTCATAACCATTCTGAAATTATCATCAACCTCAGGATATTGTATGCTGTTCTTTGTGCAATAGACGCTTGTGACCTTTACATCATAATACATATACATAAGCTGGTCAATGAGATGTACACCCCAATCAAGCATCATACCGCCGCCGAGTGCTTTAATAGTTCTCCAGCCTGACGGCATACCGCGTGAGCCTTCAACTCGTGATTCTATTACGTACGGCTCGCCTATTACACCTGATTCTACAGTTCTCTTCATCAGGACAAAATCCTTGTTTGTACGTCTGTTCTGGTCGACAGTAAATACTTTATTGTATTTTTTTGCCGCTTCCATTACAGGCAAAAGCTCGTCTGCTGTCGGAGTTACGGGTTTTTCACATATTACGTGCTTTCCGCATTTCATTGCTTCAATACATAAATCCGCATGGACCTCATTTGTCGTAGCAACAAGTACAATGTCAATTTCAGGATCGCATAACAACTCTTCTTTTGACTTATACGCCACAAGTCCCTTTTCTTCTGCAACCTTTAATCTATCGGGGTTAAGGTCAAATACACCTTTGATCTCAACTTTGGTATTTCCCTTTGATAGCTGTGTATAGTGATGACCTGCCATACCGCCAAATCCAATTATACCAAGTAAATACTTATCTTTCATTTATATCCACCACGCTTCGCCTGCTGTTTCATAAATAATTACTTCCTGTAGGAATTTAACTGCTTTTTCAAGGCCTTCTTTCGGGCTCATAAGCGAATCTTCATGCTCAATGCTTATTACGCCGTCATATCCTGTTGCTTTTAATGTGCTGATTATTGCATTCCACATTTCCTTCCCATTGCCGTAACCTACAGTTCTGAATACCCATGAACGATCAAGCACATTTGCATATGAACCGACATCAAGCACACCGTTCACACTTGTATTAGCCTTATCAAGCTTAGTATCCTTTGCATGGAAATGATGAATGGCATTTGCCTTACCAAGCACCTTTATAACCTCAACAGGGTCCATTCCCTGCCATATTAGATGGCTCGGATCAACATTTGCACCAATTATATCACCTACAGCTTCTCTAAGCTTTAATAAAGATGATGTGTTGTATACACAAAAACCAGGATGCATTTCAAATGCTATCTTAGTAATTCCATGCGATTTGCAAAATTCCGCCTCTTTTTTCCAATATGGTATAAGAACCTCATTCCACTGCCAATTAAGTATTTCAAGATAGTCATTAGGCCATGAGCATGTTACCCAGTTAGGATTTTTACTTTCGGCACAGTCGCCAGGACAGCCTGAAAAACCTACTATTGTTGTAACGCCAAGCTTCTCCGCAAGAAGAACAGCATTTTCAAAATCATTATGGAATTTATTTGCTATCTCCTTATTGGGATGAACAGGATTACCGTGACAGCTTATTGCGGCAATTGACATATTGTTCTCCGCAAGAATTTGCTTAATTTCCTCTATTTTTGAATTGTCCTTAAGCAGAACCTCAGGATCAAAATGATCCTTACCGGGATAACCGCCTGCACCCATTTCTAATTGTTGTACACCTATTGATGATAGGTATTCCACCATCTCTTTAAATGACATTTGCGCCAATACAGGGCTAAATACACCTAATTTCATAATCTCTGAACCTCCTTTTAACATAAACCAAGCTAAATGGTCAAACACTCAACCATTTAGCTTGAGTTTTTTAATTAAACACCGAGAGTTTTAAGATACTCTCTGCTCATCTTTGCAGCGTCTAAAGGATCTCTGTCTGCTGATTCGTCCTGCTCAACGATTACATACTCAATACCAGCATCCTCTGCTGCCGCAAGAATTGATGGCCAATCCTGGATACCTGAACCAACAGGAACAAGTTTGAAACCATTGTCCTCTTTGTTGCCCTTATCCATCTCGTTGCCGTCCTCATCAATTAACGCATATACAGGTCCGCCGCCAAGCTTTTCACATACAAAATCCTTTAAGTGAAGAACCTCTATTCTGCCACTATATTTTCTGATATATTCTGACGGATTAACACCTGCATAGTGTACCCAACAAGTATCTAACTGCGGCATAATAACACTTTCAGAAAGTGTTGCATACAATTTATCCAATATGTATTCGCCATCAATCTTGTTAAATTCAAAGTCGTGGTTATGGTACATAAGTTTTATATCATTATCACTTAAAAGCTTGCTGACATTCTTGAACTTATCCATTGTTGCGTCCCAGTTAGAAATAAATTCTTCTCCATTATACCAAGGAATAGCACAGTACTTAACACCAAGTGTCTTAAGATAATCTACTGCTTTTTGTCCCTCTTCCTCAAACAAACCGATTGCCTGATGAACAGACACTGCCTCTAAACCATACTTGTCAAGAATAGCCTTTACTTCCTCTGCTGACTTGCCAAAGTAACCTGCAAATTCAACATAGTCATATCCCATTTCTTTTACAGCCTTTAGTGTTGCATCCATATCCTTTTCCATTGCATCACGAAGACTGTATAGCTGAATACCAACTTTAAATTGTTTCATAATTTATCTCCTTACTCGATTATATCTCAGGTATTTCTACTTCAATTTCCTTGCCAAGCTTAGCTGACTTAACGATTGAGTCGATGATAGCCTGGTTGATGATGATCTGCTCTGAAGGAACTAATGTAGCTTCCTCACCCTTACAAGCATTGATAAATTCTCTTAATTTGTAATAGAAACCGCTCTTCTCACGAGGCGGAAGCATTGGGAATGTCGTAACAACATCCTTACCTGCAACTCTCTGATACATCTTTAGGTCACCGCCGATTGAACCGTTCCAACACTCTGTTGAAGGTATTCTCAAGCTACCCTTCTTACCCATGATGATTGTATCACCAGGTGTATCAAGATGCATTGCCCATGCAATTCTGAAGTCAAGTATTATTCCGCCCTCAAGACGTACAAAGCCCGCCGCAAAGTCCTCAACACCGAATATGTCTGAATACTCTGCAGGCTTACCCTCTGATACAAAATAATCAGGATCCTTTCCCATAAAGTTTGATGTATAACCTGATACAGTAAGAGGTTTCGGATAGCCGATAGCATTAAGAACCATATCAAGTGAATAACATCCAATGTCACCCATAGCACCGATAACTCCTGTATCTTCCTGTATAAATGTTGTACCATACGGAGAAGGAATACCATGTCTTCTTCCGCCACCTGTCTGGATATAGTAAATATCACCAAGTACACCTGACTGAACAATATCCTTAACCATCTTCATATTATTATCAAATCTTGGCTGGAAACCGATTGTAAGAACCTTACCGCTCGCCTTCTCTGCCTTACGGATTGCAACAGCTTCTTCTAATGTAACGCACATTGGCTTTTCAAGCATTACATTGATACCCTTTTCCAATGCATAAATTGCACACTCTGCATGAGTTGCATTATATGTACATACACATACTGCATCTACTTCACCTGCATCACATAGCTCCTTATGGCTTGGGTAACACTTAACACCCTCAACCTCAAATTTTTTGAAGAACGCTTCAGCCTTACCCGGAACAAGGTCTGCACCTGCTACGATTTCAACGTCAGGCATCTTCTTAAGCTCACCAATATGTGATCCTGCAATCCAGCCTGTACCTATAATACCTACTCTTACTTTCTTTGATAGATCAATCTTCTCTTCTGTCTGATCGTACTTGAAAGCATCTAATCCTGATTTTGACATAATAATTCTCCTTTTCTGTTGATTTTTTTTATTTATTATGTTATACTCAAAGTATAATATAGTTTCCCATTTAAATCTATATTAATTTCAACTTAAACTTGTACAATTTTGACTTGGAAGGTGAATACCAATGTATAAAGAAATTATTCGATTTGATTACGGAATTCCTGTGAAAGCTCATCCATCCGGACCATACCGTTCAGAAAAAGGGCAGATTTTGTCTCATATGCATTTACATAAAGAATATGAATTCTTAGGGATAGAGGGAGGAACTATAAAATGCGTTACCCCCGATAAAGAATTTTTTGCCGATGCAGGCGATTTACTTTTTATTAATACACATACACCTCATAGTACATTTGATGCAAAAGGCGGCTTAAAAAACAATATGGTTCAATTCAATTCACCCATTTCCTCTGACTCTGTTTTCCGTTATGTGATACGTCTTTCTAAAGTGAGTGATACTCCATGTTTTGTATTTAAAAATGGTGAGCCCATAACTGAAACTATAAAATCGCATATTAATGTCATTATAGAAGAATGTGAAAGTCATGATGCTTTCTGGAATGACTATGTACAGGCAAATTTGCTGATGATAATTGCAATTCTGCGCAGAAACGGAATTATAATTGATCATATAAATAAAAAGTCGGTGGAGCTCAATAAGATCCGTCCTGTAATTGAGTACATAAACGACAACTATGCAAATGATATGTCGACAGCCGATTTAAGTAAAATTTTGAATTTTAACGAGTCATATTTCTGCCGTCTGTTTAAAAATACAATAGGTGCGAGTCCGTTAGAATATTTGAATTTTGTACGAATATGCAAAGCAGAGCATATGTTGCGTAAGGGTGCAAGTATATCTGATGCAACGTATGATACAGGTTTTTCTTCACTTTCCTATTTTAATAGGGTGTTTAAAAAATATAACCACTATACACCTCGTGATTATAAAAAAATAAGTAAATATACAGGTTTTGAATACATGGAGGATTTTTATAATGAATAATATTAAATTGAAAGATATGTCACTTTCCAATATTGTTTTAGGTACAGACGGATACGGCGAGAGAATTGACAAGAAAACTGCATTTAGCATAATGGATTTGTACACACAAAACGGAGGTAACGTTATTGACACTGCAAGACTTTACACAAATGGTATAAGTGAAAGCTATGTTGGTGAGTTTATAAGCGGGCTTCGTGACAATTTATATATATCTACAAAATGTGCCCATCCGCCGCTTAGTGATATGTCGCATAACCGCTTGAATGAGATTGATATTGAATACGATATTGACACAAGTCTTAAAACCATCGGGATTGATTATATTGATATAGTATGGCTTCACCGTGATGATTTATCGGTATCTGTTGGACCTGTTATTGATACAATGAACAAAATGGTTAAAAAAGGTAAAATTCGATATTTCGGTGCATCTAATTGGACATATCAGAGAATTGATGAAGCTAATAAATATGCAGATAAAACAAATCAATCAGGTTTTATCGCAAGTCAGCCTTTATATAATATGGCAACACGCACCAAAGTATGGGACAGCACTTTAGTATGTCTTGATGGTGATGAAAAAGCAAAATATGACAAAAGTCATTTCCCTGTATTTGCGTTCTCATCTCAAGCCAAAGGCTTTTTTGAAAAGTATTCACAAGGTACACTTTCAGAAAAAGCAAAGGAACGCTATCTCAATGACGATACATTAAAAACATATGAACGAATTAAAAAATCAGCTCAAGAAAGCGGAAATACAATATCTTACACTGCACTTTCCATGCTAATTAAGCAAAGTAATTTTGATGTATTCCCCATTATCGGTCCATCAAATGTTGAACAGTTAAAATCTACTTTGAACATATAAAGATGTCCTATTAGATAAAAAAGTGTAGATAATCAACTGAATTAAGAGTTGAATTATCTACACTTTATTTTACCAGCATTACTTCATTTTGCACTTATACTTTACGGCTGAAACGAATAAGCTTAGAGTCAAAATCCTGACTGTTATCAAAATAAATTCCACGATTCATAAGGAATTCTCCGCTGTATTCTTTATTTGTCGCCTTATCAATATATATTCCGTGAGCATCAAGTCCCTCTGCTCTCACACATTCTAAAGGCAACTGTGGACTTACCAATATGGTAAAGTGCATGAGGACGACTTCCGATTTATCTTCTGAGACAAACTCCCATGCCGAGCTTTGCCCCTCAAAAGGAGATGTAAGCCTATACATACTGCCTTTATGTATTGTTTCGCGTATGCCTTTATACTCCTCTATTTGTCCTTTTATCGCTTCAATTTCATCGTTATTTAGCTTTTCAATATCCAACTCATAGCCGAACTGTCCCACCACTGTTGCATAACCCCTGGTTTTGAGTGGTGTAGTACGTCCCACCTGATGGTTGGGAACTGCGGACACATGAGCACCCATCGTTGATGCCGGCATAACCATTGAGGTACCATACTGAATATACTGTCTTTCTATGGCATCTGTATCATCACTTGTCCAATACTGCTGGAAATAATACATTAATCCTGCATCAAATCTACCGCCGCCCCCGGAACAGCCCTCAAAGAGTACCTCTGGGAATGCGGTGGTTATTCTCTCGCAAATATCATATAATCCCAATATGTATCTGTGTGCAAGCTCTGGCTGACGCTCCGCGCATAAATCCGAAGAGCCCAGCTCTGAAATATTTCTGTTCATATCCCATTTTACATACGAGATAGGAGCCGATTTCAATATGCCCGACACAACATTAACAATATAATCACGCACATCCGCCCTTGATAAATCAAGAACAAGTTGCCATCTTCCCTCGGTGCGCTCTCTTCCCTCAACGTGCAGACACCAATCAGGGTGAGCCTTATACAGCTCACTGTCCTTTGAAATCATCTCCGGCTCAAACCAGAGACCGAATTTCATTCCTATATCCGTTACACGTTTTGCAATGCCCTCTATGCCGTTTGGCAGCTTACGTTTGTCAACAAACCAATCCCCCAACGAGCTTCTGTCATCATCACGATGCCCGAACCAGCCGTCATCAAGCACCATCATTTCAATTCCTGCCTCATATGCCTTTTTGGCAATATTAAATATCTTCTCCTCGTCGAAATTAAAATACGTTGCCTCCCAGTTATTTATAAGAATCGGTCGTTCCTTATCACGATACATACCTCTTACAAGTCGTGTTCTGTACAGCTTGTGGAAGATGCGGGACATTCCTCCAAAGCCCTTATCTGAAAATACACACACAACCTCCGGGGCCTGAAAGCTTTCACCATGCTCAAGCTTCCACTCAAAGCCGAATGGGTTTATTCCCATCTGACATCTTACAGTATCAAACTGATCTGTTTCAGCAGAGGCAATAAAATTACCACTGTATACAAAGCTGTAGCCGTATACTTCACCCTGCCGCTCATCTGTATTATGCTCGGCATATGCCGCAAACGGACTATGGTGGTGGCTGCTTGCCACTCTTTTGCTGTCTACTGCCGCTATACCATGGTGAAGCGGCTGTCTTTCTATATGACGTTCTCTTGCCCACGCTCCATCAAGGTGTACAAAATCATATTCCTTGTTGAAAATATACGTACATGAGCTTAATACCGATTTCAAACGAACAACACCGCCGCCGTCATTTATGACCTTAACCGACTTTATAATTGCATCAAGCTCCTCAAAAACCGAATATGAAAGAACTATACGCAGATTTGTGAGTCTATCTCTAAGAGTAATCTCCAAAGTTTCTGCCTCATCTTCACTCTCTGTATAAACAGCCGGAAGACCTTCAAGCTTCTTCTTTCCGCCGAATACTTTATGCGATTCATATTCTAATTTTGTTATCGTACTGCCGTTTTCATATTGAGCGTGGAAAGCCGGAGTCCTCAAATCCGCACTGCCATAGCATGGATACTCCATAGGAATGGTGTCCGAGCTGTATCTACCATCAATATCTTGCGGCGAGAAAGCGGCTGTAAATGGTGTCGGAATAAGTTCCTCCACATCACCCGAAACCTCATCAATCCTCTTTCCATAATAAAGATGAACAAGATGCTTTCCCATAAGAATACCCATGAGGTATGAAGAATTTTTTGTTTTCAAATTAAAAATTCCATTATATTCATTAAATAAAACAGACATAATTTCACCGATTCCTTCCTATATTTGCTGTTGTGCTAACTATATAATACAGTCCTTTATATGTTAGAGTAATTCATCTTCAATTATTTGTACACATTCCTTAACAAGCTCAACACAGGGACGTTTTTTGTAATATTCAGCCGTTCTTGCATCAGGAGTAGCATTGTATTCTTTTGACTGTTCTAAACCCAACAGTTCCGAACAGGTTATTGTGCCGTTTTCGGCTTTGAATTTATCTGCAAGATCCTTTACCTTTGCATAAACAACAGCTCTTGTGTCATTGTCCGCCTTTCCGCTTGATAATAACATTCCAACTGCCATTACCATTCCCGATACAGCACCGCATGTTAGTCTCATTCTTCCCATACCGCCGCCAAATCCTTCGGCAACTTTTACTGCTGTATCAAAATCATATCCTAAATCCTCGCACACTGCACCTATGACAGATTGTGAACAGTTGTAGCCTGACTTGAATAATTCCTCTGCTTTTGTAACTCTATCCATTAAAAACACTCCCTTACGGAATTAAATCCGAAAATAATGAGGATTTGTATTTTGCAGTTATTACTCTTTCGTTCTCGCAAGGGTCCTCAATAACCTTAATTGCAGAGAACTCTGCCTCATCAAGAATTTCCGTTACTGCCTCTGCCTGATTATAACCTATTTCAACCGCAAGAAAGCTGTTGTCGTCCATAATTTCAGGTGCAAGCTCCGCAATCCTCTGATAGAACATAAGTCCGTCAAAACCGCCGTCAAGTGCTTCGGGAGGTTCATATCTTGCAACTATGTTATCAAGACTGAAAATAGTATCCGTTTCAATATATGGCGGATTTGATACGATTACATCAAATTTACCCTCGGGTATTTCTTCGAGTATATCACATTTTATAAGGTTAACATTTACATCGTTAAGCTTTGCATTTTCCTCCGCAACATCAAGCACAGCTTCGCTGTAATCAAGCATTGTAACCTCAGCGTTCGGGCATAGCTTTGCAATGCTTATACCCACACATCCACTGCCTGTACCGATGTCAAGTACTCTGACATTTTTGTCTTTTATCTTCTTAATTACGGTTTCAACAAGTGTTTCTGTATCCTGACGCGGGATAAGGACATTATCATCAACCTTAAAAGTAAGCCCCATAAACTCCGTTTCGCCAAGTATGTACTGTAATGGCTCACCCATACTGCGGCGTGCAGTAATTTCCATAATCTCATTGTACTCTTCTTCAGTAATATCACGAGGATTTTTTATAAACTCCTCCTGTGACATTTTTGTTACATGGGCAATAATCCAATCAGCCTCATGCTCGTTATCCCCTAATTCTTTACGCAACTTTGCGCGTAAACTGCCGACTACCATTTGTCCTCCTCTTTGTTCTCCGGTATACACGGTTTCATTGACTCTATTGCAACTTCAATCTGTTCATCGTCCGGCTCACGTGTAGTAAGCTTTTGAAGCCATAAACCGGGTTTTGACAGCAATGTAACACATTTAGTTTTGCTTCGTCCCGCCCATTTTATAATCTCATAGGACAAGCCTGCTATTATGGGCAAACACAGCAATCTTGTTCCTAATCCTATAAGCTTATTTACTATTACCGAAAATCCCTCCACCTTTGGCAAAAATGCGTATATGATAATTCCGATTATCATTACGAACAGCAAAAAGCTTGTTCCGCATCTGGGATGAAATCTTTCGTATTTTCTAACATTTTCTACGGTCAAATCCTCGCCTGCTTCATAGCACGCTATCGTCTTATGTTCAGCACCATGATACTCAAAAACACGTTTTATTTCTTTCATTCTCGATACAAGCACCATATACCCTAAGAATATTGCCATTCTTATAACACCCTCAACGATACTGATAAATAATCCGTTATTTGAAAATCCCGATATTTGCGGCATCAACTGAATAAGTGACAAAATCAAATAAGGTAATACAAAGAATAAACCAACGCTCATTATAATCGCAAGAAATACTGCAAAATATATTACTATATCCTTTATCTTATCACCAAGCTTATCCTCAAGCCATTTTTCAAATTTACTCTCTGTTTCTTCCTCTTCCTCAATATCAACAAATTCTGCACTATACATAAGTGCTTTCATTCCTATCACAAGGCTTTCCACAAAGTTTATACAACCGCGTATAATCGGAAGCTTTGCAATTTTTGAACGCTTTTTTGTTCCATTTTCATCGACCTTTGTTACAATCTCGCCATCGGGTTTTCTGACACTTACTGCAGTCTTATGCGGACCACGCATCATTACACCCTCCATTACGGCCTGACCGCCGATTGAAGTTTTATGTTGTTCTTCAGCCATTATTTCTCCATTCCGTCTTTTTTTGACTCTTATTTGAATTTAACAACACGGCCCCGGGCCGCCGCACAAACACGGCAGGCACAGACACGGAAGCGGACAACCGCCGCCTGAGGAATACATTCCTCCGCCTGTATTATAGTTGTTTGCTCTGTTTTTAACACTGTTTAATGTGTCATTGTATTCGGCATTATTCGGTTCCATTCTGACAGCCGTTTCAAGATAACTTATACCATCTGTATATCTGCCTGATTTGATATTGGCAAGACCTGATAAATAATACCATTCTGCAGTCTTTGGCAAGTTTTGAAGCATCATCAATGCCTGCATCGTCATATTCATTGAAATCAACTGACGTACCATCGAAAAAGACGGAGTTGCGTTGGTATATGTGCCTCTGCCATACTGATTAGAATACCCGCCGCTGCTACTTGTTGGTCCTGTGCCTTTAGTTATCATATCATAGGCTTTGTTAATCTCTTTCATCTTTTCCGCCGCCAAGTCTGCGAGCGGATTATTTACATATTTATCGGGATGATACTTTTTTACAAGTTCTTTATATGCCCTTTTGACTGTTTCATCATCTGCATTCTCAGGCACTCCCAAAACCTCATAAGGATTCATTTTTGACCTTTCCCGCATCACATAAAATACTGCGTTGCTTTTCTTTTAAGCTGACATATATAATCTTTGCTATAATGTTTTTATTCTTTTTAAAGTCTATAAGCTCAAAGGCTGTTGCGACTCCGTCTAAATTAAGCGTCAGGCTTAACTCCATATCATCGGCACATTTACGGGCATCTTTATATCCCATTTCTATAAACGGATTATATGAGCGTGTTTTTATGTCCTTTTCAAGGTCAGATACAGCATCAATCATATAAATCCATCTACCGAGATTAAGTCCAAGCCACGCTAATGCACGTTTTTGACTTTCGATTTTAATAAAATCGGGTGTAAACAGACACTCCAATATCTTTCCGAAGGCATCTGCAGTATCATCTATGGATTTAGATTTCGCCTTTTCGTAACCGCTTAATATTCGGAGTTGGCTGTCTATTACAGGGTATTCACGCATGAGAAGCTTTTTAGCTTTTCTTGCCCCAAAAAAGAAAGCCGCCATACCTAAAAGTGCTTTTATACTCTTCTCATCACACCAATCATCCTTCAGTTTTAGATACGTAAGTACAACGCCTGCCGCCGCTGCATATTCTACGGCACTATCATACTTTATGCATTTACGTTTCTTTTTAGGATGGACTATGCATCGTTCTTCTCCACATTTTCCATCGTTTGAGAGTGATGAAAGCACAAGTGCTAAAAAGGTTATGTCATAGCTTAGTCCAATCCTTGAAATTTGACTTGCACACTTGCCCGTCGCCTTGCATACTCCGCAATAGTACGAAGAAAAGACAGAATATTCCTCTTCCGTCATTTGATTTTCGCCCACTGTCACGTAACCGAACATAAAACATTTCCTTTTCTGCAATTTAAACTTATACAAAGTACAGTATATCATAAATATTTTAAAATCTCAATACTTTTTTTAAATTATTTTAAAATTAATAATTTGTACATAATATTGATATACTAACAGAAAAAGAAAGGCGGAACAATCATATGAAAATGTCAAACGAGGAATATATTAAATATGTCGAAAAACAAAACCCGAAATCACCTATTCTGGTCAACTGCATTAAAGCATTTGTAATTGGCGGTGCTATCTGTGCCATTGGCCAGGTTTTTTTGAACATTTATAAAGCCTTGGGGCTTGATAAGGAAACTGCATCAACACTTGTTACGGTTACAATGATATTTATCGGTGCACTCTTAACGGGGCTTAACATCTACCCAAAAATCGCAAAGCATGGCGGTGCAGGTACGCTTGTCCCTGTTACAGGCTTTTCAAACGCAGTATCAGCCCCCGCCCTTGAGGCAAAAACCGAGGGATATGTGTTGGGTGTCGGTGCTAAAATTTTCACTATTGCAGGACCTGTCATACTATTTGGCACTTTATCCTCAGTTATATGCGGAATAATATACTTTTTTATAAAAATGCTTTCTTAATGAATAATGAATATTGAAGAATGAAAAATGAATAATACAAAACAAAAAATCCTATCTTACGACAGGATTTTTGTTTTGGGAAAGCCGAACCATAGAGATATTTTATAAAATTTGTTTTGCGTAAGCAAAACCACCTTAACCTCTTCCCTATTCACTATTACTTATTACCTTTCAAAAAATCCGTACTCAAATATTTTTACGGAATAGTGAAGAGTGAATAATTAATAAGTAAAAAGGGCGAACAATTTAGATATCCGCACTTAGTAATATTCAAAGAGGCATTGCATCTGGCAATCGCCCTTTATCATATATCGATATGCAGATAATATAAAGTCATTGACTGAATATCAAAATAATATACATCATACGTTCGATATCTATCTTTTAAACCTGTATTCCCTCCGTGTATTTCTACATTTTCAATGTAGAAATAATCACCATAATCAATACAGCTTTTATCAAGATTATATTCTGAATAGAAACCCTCACTTTCTGCCCAATCTCCAAAGTTCTCAAAAAAGCTTGCTATATATTCTGTAGCGTTGTCTGTTACGGGCATAAGCTTTTCATGATATTCAAGCTTTTCTCTCAGTTCTTTTGTGTCCTCGTACATATATTTTCTATACTTAACTGAATCACGGCCAGGCTCGGATGAATAGTACTCCTTATCAATCAGCCCAGGTAAATACACTTCATTGTTAACCTCATACAAGAATTTTGCACAAGCTCCGAATGCAAGCAATATCAACATAACGACTCCCGTGATAACACCCAAAAATAATCCTATTTGTTTGCTCATACTATTGTCACCTCGTTGTATAAAAGTCTATTGTTATTATTGTAATCGTTGATTTCAAAGAATTCTTCTAAATCATTAATAAACATATAGACAGCGTTTTTATTCCCCCGATATACCTTTTTTGCCATCCTATCAATCCTTGATAGAACAGCGTTTTTATCAAAATCCGTCATAAACTACCCCTCCTCTCTTATAGATTGCTTATATTATACCACAATTATCACAAAAAGAAAAGGACAACTTTTATAAAACAATATATTC
>CADBPJ010000038.1 GCA_902796445.1 uncultured Ruminococcus sp.
ACCGTATAATGCACAGCATCAATACCTATGTAGTTGTCATATCCGCTTATAACCGACATAAAGTCCTCTTTGCTCTTATGGAAGAAAAGCTCCCATTCAAGCTGATATTCCTCACCGCTTTTTAAAAATATGCTTTCTATATCAAGAACAAATCTTCCTCTTGTGCAGCCGATCCAAATATCGCGGTTGCCGGTATCGTTCTGGTCATAGCAGTCAATCGCTCCTTTTGTCAGGTATAAGCCGAGATTGCATTCACTCGCTCCCATTCTGAGTGCATTTACCCATGATATGTTATGCCCACACCAAATATGTGTGTTGCAGCGGTGAATCATGCAGTCCTCCGCATCGGGATAACGATCGTTAAACGATGTTTCAATGCCGAAATTGTCACGGTTTACAGTTATTACGGTATCTGTAATATTTTTCAGCGTGTAATTTTCGACAAAATTTCCGTTCTGCTTAAAATACCGCTTTACCGTAACCTCAATGCTGTTGTTTCTGTATATAGCCTCCAAACTATCATTCTCACAAACTAATGAAACAAGCTTCATTTTCACATCGTCGCTTTCGCCGAATTCATATAGCCACGGTTTCCAGTCTCTAACGTGTATCCGTCCCCATTGTCCGTCTTCGGCACACCAGTTCATCCCATGCTCATCCGACGGGTTTTTAATAGACGTTATATAGCCCGTATCCTCATCGAATTCAATGTGAAAATTTTCATTTCTGAGATTGCTGCACTTTTCACGCATTTTCATAATTGTTGACTCTCCCTTTCATAAGGTAATACATTTTTATTCCTTACCCTTTTTTAATTTTATTATAGACTTTTTACGAAAATAAGTAAATATCCATTTCGATACACTTTACTATACTTTTCGAGCAACAAATAATAATCCATATATTGACGAAAGTTTATAGACGTGATATAATAACGTTGTAAGGCGGTGAAAAGATGGAAAATTTAGATTATGTTTCATTTGAAGAATTATATTCAATGAATGTTGAAATTACTGATATTCATGCAGAACGACAAAAGTGGGTTAAAGGTGTTTTATTTAGTAAAGGAGCTCCGAGAAGTCTCAATGCTATCATTCTTCTAAACGGGTGCAACGGAGTTTATACCGATTTAAGGGAAAACGGTACTTCATTTTTCGCACCTCAGAATAGCGTTGTTTGCCTTCCTGAAGGCAGTAATTACAGCGTATTGAATAATGACTGTAACCTTTCCGATCAAGACGCTTATTTGATTGAATTTCACATCAAGAAAGACGGTAAATCATTATCATTTGCCCCGCATCCGTTTATTATAAACACCATGTTCCAAGGTGGTTTATCACATGCAATTAAAGATGTCGTACGCACTTATGAAATGCCGATAAAATCCCCAATCGGTATTCTTTCAAGCGTGTGCGAAGTGCTTTCAATATTAGGGAAAGAGAAAAAACTGCAAAACAAAAATTATTCTGCAATATCACAAGGAATAAAAATAATCGAAAAAGATCCGTTCAAAGATATAACTATGGAAGAGATTGCTGCAATATGTAATATCAGCAGCAGCGCTTTCAGAAGAAACTTTAAAAGATATGTAGGTAAAAGTCCAATACAGTACAGAACTGACTTAAGGATAAAGACTATACAATTCATGTTAGAAAACAGCAACATAACCATAGAAGAGATGTCTGAACTTTTAGGAATAGACAACATCCCTTATATTTATAAAATGTTCAAAAAAAATGTCGGGCTTTCACCATGTGAGTACAGAAATAAATCTAAAAATCAAGCAAATATATAATCGGGGAGCAAACATTCTGTTCATCCACAAAAGACGAAAAGAGTGTATGCCCCCCGCAAAATATGTAACTATACGGTTAATCATTCTCCTAAATCATATGCTTTATACGAGCATTAAACTGTTCAAATATCCGAATTATCAAAATATTTTCTTATATAATATGCCGGTGTGCAGCTCCACGCATGGCACATACTGTTCAATTTTTTATCCCCATAGGGCGAAAAATCCAAATCCTCTGGTACATACACCTCGTAAAATGTATCTGCACCGAGATTTACCATTCCTCCCCAGTATTTTTTAATGTATGCGGCAGCTTCTTTCATCATACCGAGCTTAATCATTGCCTCTACAACATAGTGATGCATATACGGCGTAAAAGGCTTTAGACTGTCGGCTGAATTTAGAACGCTGAGCAAAAGCTCCTCCGCATTTTTTCCTGTAACCACACCACCCAGCACCATCCATACGGCAGAATGTACACTGTACTGATAATTGTCTTTTGCGTTCAAAAATGCTTGTTTTTCTTTGTTGTACAGCATATTTTCAGCACTTTTCCTTGCAGCTTCATATCTCTTTAGATAAACATTTTTATCTTTATGGTTAATTTTATTGAGTACATCAACCAAATTTCCTAACACATACATATACACGCCATGCAGTGATGTAATCTTCTCTAATCCCTCACACCAATCTATAAATGCGTCACAGCCTTCCGCTATCGTAACAATACCGTCAGCATCTAAGGTCATATGCATCGCATCCATTTGTTGCTTAACAACAGGATACAAATCTTCAAACGTTTCATTATCTTCCGTATGGTTATAATAATCGCATACACTCGCAACAAACAAAAGCGCATAGTCCTCCAGGAACCACGAACCCGATACATAACTCGGATTTTCATAAATGTATCCCGGAATAAACTCCTTGTCATTCGTATCGGCAGCCGCAAACAGATACAAACATCGGAGTACAAGCGACAAATTGTTAAACGTATAATAATTCGTCAATGCCTCCAAACGTAAATCCCCGATCCACAGCCGACGGTCACGCTTCGGACCATCCTCAAAAACTCGCTGCATACAGTTTTTTAATGTATTGACAGCAACCGAATCGATTTTTTTTAACGCCTCCTCACAGCCTGTAAGCTCTTTTAACTGCTTTACATCAGCACTTGAAACCGAGTTGAATTCAAAATCCGACAATACGATTTTTTGCCGAGTGGCAACAACCTTTATTTTAATGTATCTTGCCGCATACCTTCTCTGCATCTCATATTCTCCGGGGAAATCAATATTTATAATTTCTTCCTGTAACCATGACTCGCAAAGACCTCCGTTATATGCCGAAAAATCATATTCAAGTTCATTTGATATTTCACAGAATTGAATACGAAGTCTCACAGGTGCATCGATATATTCATCCGCACTGTTGAGCTTAAAAGAAAAATACCCAACATAATGATTTCCCAAATCTATGACTGTTTCATCACCGCTGCTCAGTATTTGCCGTGAAATTTCGGGAGTAATTATCTCCTCATTTAGTTCCGGCAAGTTCACATCAGCTGTTTTTAAATATAATCCTTTCATAAATTACGCCCCATCCTATTTCCGGTATAACAATTTTTTCCTGTTATACCATCTAATAATGATTTTTGTACAACATTCTCAAAAAAACATTTTATTTGTCAACTATCATTGACCATATTATTATATCATAGCAGTATTTTATTGTCAAGTAAATCCATTTTTTGGTTAGTGTCAAGTAAAAGTTGGCAAATTTTTTCGTCTTAAAATTATGCATATTGCTTAATTTTTCTTAAATTTTTGTATGTCA
>CADBPJ010000039.1 GCA_902796445.1 uncultured Ruminococcus sp.
GAATTATATGATGATGCGGCAGTCCGCGAAAAATATGGTGTAAATCCCATTGAATTTATTGATATGAAAGCACTTATGGGTGATACCTCCGACAACATACCCGGTGTACGCGGAATAGGTGAAAAGACTGCATCAAAGCTTATCGGTCAATTTGGCACCATCGAAAATATGTATGAGAACATTGACAATGCCGAAGTTTCGGATAAAATCAAAGCCAAGCTTATAGAAGACAAGGATATGGCATTTTTAAGTAAAACCCTTGCCACGATTGACAAGTTCGTACCTATTGACTTGAATTTTGAAGAATGTGCCTTTGTAAATAAAGCTGAAGCATTCTCACCTTCTCTTTACAACACTTTGTATGAATTAGGATTGAAAAGTGTTATAAAAAAATACGGTCTTACTCCGTCTGAGGATTTTGAAAAAAAAGCAAGCAATAATTTCTTTGATGATAAGAAATCCGAATGTATATATAACCGCGACACATTCTCTACATTGGTAAAAGACTTAGGCAAGAAGATTGCTTTATACATTAAAACAAAAAATAACACTCTTGTATCAATAGCTTTTTCAAACGGCACTGATGCCTACTGTGCATCGCCTGATATTTTAGACAATAAGCTATTAGAAAAGCTTTCTGAAATTCTTGCAGACCCAAGTATTGAGAAATACGTCTACGGTATAAAAGATGCATTAGTCGATCTCAAGGATATAACTAATATAGACGGAATTATATTTGACGCTCAAATTGGTGCATACCTTATCAATCCATCAAAAAGCACAGAATTAGAATACACATCAGCAGAGTATCTCGGTGTATACCCCACATCAACAGAAGATACACAAATGTCACTTTTAGACGTTACACCCGATGATATTGATGCAAAGTATGCGCATATTATATTTGCGTTGAGTGAATTTATTATTCCAAAAATTGAGGAAAACAATCAGCACGATTTATACTATAACGTTGAGCTACCGCTTATCAGAGTTCTTGCTGATATGCAACACTGCGGATTTTCTATAGATATTGATGAATTAACGAAGTTCGGTGAGTTTCTCCAGAAAAACATATCAGAATTAGAGAAGAAAATATATGAGCTTGCAGGTGAGGAATTTAATCTTAACTCTCCAAAACAGCTTGGTGAAATTCTTTTTGATAAGCTTGGGCTTAAAGGTGGAAAGAAAACTAAAACAGGCTATTCAACAAAAGCCGATGTTTTGGAAAAGCTTGCACCCGACAACGAAATTGTACGGCTTACATTGGAGTACAGGACGTACCAAAAGCTGAAAAGTACCTACTGTGACGGTCTCTCTACTCTTGTAAATCCTAAAACGCACAGAATACATTCCATATTCCACCAGACAGGCACTGTCACAGGCCGTCTGAGCTCATCAGAGCCGAATATGCAAAATATTCCTACACGAACAGAGCTTGGCAGAGAACTGCGTAAAATGTTCACTGCAAAGGATGGGTGTGTTTTAATTGATGCAGACTATTCACAGATAGAACTGCGTGTACTTGCCCATCTTGCAAATGATGAGGTGATGATAGATGCATTCAAAAACGGCGAGGATATTCACGCTGTTACGGCATCAAAAATCTTAAATGTACCCATTGACAAGCTAACAAAAGACCAACGCAATAGTGCAAAGGCTATTAATTTCGGCATTGTATACGGTATGGGTGAATATACTTTATCCCAAGACCTTAATATTTCGTTTAAGCAGGCAAAGAACTATATGAACGAATATTTTGACAAATATTCGGGAGTACGTAATTACCTCGATTTCTTAAAGAAATTTGCCCACGAGCATGGATATGTTAAGACTTTGATGAATAGAATCAGGTATATTCCCGAACTAAATTCGTCTAATGTGAATATGCGTAATTTCGGTGAACGCGCGGCAATGAACACTCCTGTTCAGGGCAGTGCCGCGGATATTATGAAGTGTGCAATGGTGCGTGTATATAACAGACTCAAGTCGGAAAATCTGCAAGCACAGATTATTTTGCAGGTGCATGACGAGCTTATTATAGAAACACCATATAATGAAGAAGATAGAGTGAAAGCTATTCTTAAAGAGGAAATGGAAAATGCAGTAACGCTCAATGTCCCGTTAGTTGTAGAGATGGAAGTGGGACATAGCTGGTACGATGCGAAATAAAGGGGTTTATTATGAGAAAAATATTTATTGCTA
>CADBPJ010000040.1 GCA_902796445.1 uncultured Ruminococcus sp.
AAGCATCGTATAAATGGTCCTCCTGACCTGTATCAACATCTTCCGGGCGGACAGGGTCGTATCTTAGTTGAGGAAGAGTCCGTATTATGTTTTTGCAAGTGTTAAAGAAGTAAATCATAGGCAAGCCTTCATCATCAAAGGCAAGTCTGTAATGAACCTGCATTTTTCCGGCTAATCTGTCGTGATTTCCCTTTTCAAAATAAACGCCCCTTTTTTCCATCATATCAGCTATACTGCCATCGATAGAGCCTGTGCTGTTCCAGATTGCAGGGTCAGCAATACCGATTATGGGTTGATTGGATATCTCGTTTTCTTCTATTGTGCGTATTTCATCAGCTATTTTTTGGGCGGTCCATTTAACGCCTACATCAGGTGTGCCTGTGCAGCCGTACAGTTCGCGGTAGTTATATGCTCTGCCATCGTGGTCCACCGCATACCAGGATACGGCAAAGGGCTTGGAATATCCAAAGTCAAAGGCTCGGTAACGCCGCCATTCCTTTGGAATATCAAATGGCTCAATAACGTGTGACCATTGCCTTGTTTTTGAACCTAAGGACGAGTTTTTCCATTCGGTGAATACCTGTCCGTCAAAAATATCCCATTCACCATAAAGCAGTGCCTTGCGTTCGTTTTCGGGCAACTGCATAAGTCTGTTTATGTAGTCCGCATCTGCATTCATTAAAAATACGTTGTCCTGAACAAATGAGGGGATAAAAAGACGTTTGGCACCGGTTTGGCTGTCCGTGTGTATTTTGTTGGGTTCATAGCCGTCTATAAAACGTTGCTTAACCCAATTGTGTCCTATGCCGCCGGGATTGGTGCTGGACTTGACCATTTTGGGATACGGATTTACACCTCTTATACGGGAAATAAGGTAGGTGTATTGCTCCTCTGAAAAATGAGTTAACTCGTCAAATCTGACAACATCATACTCGGCTCCTTGGTATCGTATAACGTCTGCCTTTGTGGCACAATAGCCGAATTCGATTACAGAGCCGTTTATAAAATGCCACTTGCGTGATGTTGATGAATATTTGCAGATTGATTTAGGGTAGAATTTAAGAGATACCAATATCAAAGAGTGTTCAAGCTCAGGATATGTTTTTCTGAGAATAAGCTGACGGCTTTCCGGGTATTTAAGGGCGTACAGCAATGCGTCAACTAACTGCCCGTAAGATTTACCGCCGCCTGCGGCACCTCCGAAAAGGACTTCGTCAGCCGTTGCATCTATAAATTCTTTTTGGGTTTTTGTAAGTTCTATGTATAATTTTTCTGTCCTCATTGTGTTCTCCGTTTTAAATAGTATATTTGTAAGTTGATGCCCACATCGTACTGCAATGAAAAAATATTTTGAATCATATGCATCATTGCATAATTGTAGGGCAGGGGCTTGCTCCTGCCGAATTTGTAGGGGACGATGCCCACATCGTCCCGTTTGGTGATAGCTGCATAAGCGTCGTTCATTTACGTTCTATATAACCTTTATGGTAACCTCCAAGTGAATGTCCGAGTTATCGGAGTCCGATTCCTTTGAGTATGCGGACAATAATTCCTTGGCGGCGGCAAGCTCAACACGTTCGTTGCCGCAGTTTAACAGTTCGTTTATCTTTTTGTGAGCCTCTTTGGAAAGCTCGTTGTAATCATTACTCACGTTAGTACCTCCTTTTAAGAAACAGTTTGTCCCACCAGCTTTAAAAGAGCCTTATCGTGAACCCTGATTGCTTGACGTCTGCTGTAAAACACTTGAAATTCAATATAGTCCCACCGAATTAAGTTTATGTATCGTGCGGTCATAACGGTTCTTTCATTATCGTCCAAAATGCTGAACAACTTGTCGACATCCTCCATCAGCCGTTTCATCTTGTTTTGCAGTTCTTCTATCTGAGATTTATAATATTCAGAGGTCTCGGAAAAAGAAGGAGAGAAATCAAAATCGTTTTGCAGTTCCTTGTAAAACTTAATTTTCAGTTCAATCTCCTTCTTTAAAAAGGGAATGTTGCGCAGCCATTTTCTCACTTCATTTGCATTGTTAAACTTCATTTTCATTTTCCTTTCGTAAATTTTATTTAAAACCTTTATCTTTTTCGTATTTCATAGTATTCGTGACAGCAGTCAATATCGCA
>CADBPJ010000041.1 GCA_902796445.1 uncultured Ruminococcus sp.
AATCAAGGGTTTGTGAGATTTTCACAACCCTTTTTTTCAACTCATTTTTTGTAGATATCCGCCCGTTTTATAATAGACTCGAACTTGGGACTATATAAAATCGGGCGATTTTAATGAGAAAAACATAGAAAAAAACAAATAGATATTTCAATCAAGCGATAGGACTTGAACCAACAACTAAATACGATAAAACGGCCGAGTTCCATATTAGATGAAACGGTAGGCAATATGATAAAAAAACTTTCATATAATGATGGAGATATATATAATACAAAATCTATATTGTATGGGGCAATAGGTGATTTGTTGCGGCAAACGGAGTTTACCTCTAAAAAGAGCGAATCCGAAATCGTGGACAAAATCATATCATACTCTATAGAAAATATAAGTCATGAGCTTGATTTAGAGCAAGTATCAGCTGTATTGGGATACAATCGGAACTATTTGTTGCACATAATAAAAAGCACAGCTGGCATCAATTTCAGGATGTTATCGAATTGTATTAAATTTGAACGTTCTAAATCGCTACTCATAAACACAGAAAACTCTATGGGTGAAATAGCGTATTTGAGTGGGTTTGGTACAGAACAAAGTTTTAATAGAGTATTCAGGACATTATCAGGAATGACCCCTACAGAATACAGAAATAAAATACTATAAAAGCTGTCCCGACAGACAGCTTTTTTGGTGCATAAAATTAACAGGTGTTAAAAATTTACCCCTTGTGCATAATGACAAAACAAAGTATAATAAATGTATTAAACGTGCACAGTATACATTTATGCTTAAATATGAGATTAGTATAAAAACTCAATTTGATTAAATGTAACGTTGATATAAAATGAATTAGGGAGGCGATCACCTTGAAAAATAGGATAAAAAAGAGGATTAGTGTTATATTGGCATTAGCCTTGGGAATGAGCTGCGTGACACCTATTGCGGTTAATGCACAAACACCTGCATCAAAGTATTCGATGACGATGACAGAGGATTTTGGTATTAAGGCTTCGGAACATCCAGAACTTGATATAGGCTCAGAAACTTGGGGAGTATTGGGTGCTGCTAATATTAGAAAAGCTTATCCGAATTGGGAAATAAATACAAATACAACTTTAGAAACAGCTGCCGGCGGAAAATGTATAAGAACGGCATGGAATGGATTTGATGGTTTCAGTGCGTTTTATAATACTCAGCAGTTTGGTGGAGATTATACATATAATGTTGTAGAGGGTTTTTGGGGTAATGATTTTGTCTATTTTAGCAGTACCGTAACAAAATATGTATATTTCAATGTTTCAGGTACAGCTGAGTCAAATGCACTTGTAGGTTACAGATTGAAAATTGATAAAGTAAAACCTACAAATGATGCTATTCCTGAAGGAACAACAATTACTGTTACATTGCAGAAAAATAAC
Source organism: uncultured Ruminococcus sp. (assembly GCA_902796445.1). Classification (GTDB taxonomy): domain Bacteria; phylum Bacillota; class Clostridia; order UBA1381; family UBA1381; genus Ornithomonoglobus. The sequence continues at coordinate 1,416 of CADBPJ010000041.1, forward strand.
GGAGGAGGCTGGGTTGATGCCACAGAGGATAAAATCACAGCACGTTACACCGCATGTCCTTATACAATAAAATTGCAAATCACACAGGATTACGATGAAGCAACGGGAGCAGTTGCGATAAATGTCATCGCAATGACGGGCACTGCAACGCAAGTAAGCGACGCAACAATAGATTTTGAGGATGATTCGCCCGTTTCTGTATATGGCTATATAGGCTTTGCGAGTGCAGGCGGAAGATATGAAGGTTTCGGCGATGTAAACGTTGGTTATACGCCGTATCGTGTATCTGTAAACGGAGAGGAGAACGCAGTAATCTCGGATTATTCAGGGCAGACAGTGGATCTAAGTCTTTCATTAGATAATCTGACAAACTCAGACGATGCATATACAGCAGTTTTTACAATATTTGATAACAATAAGCTTGTATGGAGCAAGCCGATAGACGGGGCATTTACAAATGGTGAATGGACCGAAACTGTTAGCGAAACGGTCTCAATTCCGCAATTGAGTGCAAGTGCATATGTTAAAGTATTTATATGGGACAGCATGAGCGGAATGAGTAAGAAATACCCACCGCATGCAGAGGTGACACCGCAGACAGCATCAGATTTCACAATAAGTGAGGTTGGCGGTGCGGTTACAGTAAGCGGATATGCTCCGACAGCTGAAGCAGGTGCTGAAGTAAATATGATATTGATAAAGCCTGATAAAACAGTAGAAAGTTTGTCAGAAAATGATTTATCATATATAGCTGAAACAACAACCGCAGCAGACGGCTCATATACATTCACATTTAATATGTCCGATGACAGTGATGGCGGGCAGTATACGTGTTATGTAGGCGGCGCATCGTTTGAGGCGCCAAAACATAATTCATTCCCATACGTAACAGCAGAATGGAAAAATGAATCAGTAAAGAAAATTAACAAATCGGCTGATTTAGCGACGAAATTAGAGGAAGAAAATATAAAAATAACATTGGGCTACGGTACGGCATTGTATAATGCAATCGGTGTCCAAACCATAGCAGAAAAGCTTCAGGAGGATAGAGATACAAACGGAGCATTTAACGAAACAGACGGTGGTGCAGATTTCATAACACGTCTTAATACGGTTATGACACTTATTGCATACAATAACAGTATGTCTGAGTATTTATTTGATACAGACGGTAATTTCACACTGTGGTCATACGCAGGCATAGACGAAAAATATGACTGTACAGCCGAGAGTATTTACGATAGTAAATTAACAGCGGACGGTAAAACTTTTGTTAAAGATTATCTACAGGGTAAGGACTTAACGAGTGTAACGGAGCTTGAAAAGCTGTTTGTTGAGGCTGTTATAGTGTCAGGAATTAAAAATTTCAATACAGACGGAACAGAACACATAAATTCGCTTATCAAGGGCAATGCAGAAGCAATTAATTGGGACATCAGTGATTACAGCACAATCCTGAGATCAGGTGAAATTGATGCACAGCTTTATGCACTGACATTTACAAACCTCGCAGAATTCAAACCACAGTTTGATGAAATTGTAGGTCAGTATATGGAAGATAACAAGTATGTTGATTTGACTACATATCAATACAATTTTACAGAATCTGATCTGGAATCGTCTGAATGGGCAATCGGAAGCGGCTTTACCAAATTTTCAAAAGGCTTGTATGCTCCTGAAGGTTCGGCATCTAATGCAAGAGTAATAAGCCCGTTTGAACTAAGCGGCGACTATGAAATATATTTAGATGTATATGTAAACTATAATGCTAAGTATATTATATTTAACCGTCAGGATGCGAATAACTACTATAAAATAGGAGTAAACAGCGAACGAGCTGTTCTGACCAAGATAGTCGACGGAGTGGCAACGGAGCTTGCAAATGTAAGCTCACCGATTGGTTCGGCATACCAGAGAGTAACGCTGGGCGTAACATATAACTCAGACGGTTATATAAACGGCTCAATACAATTAGGCTCGAACAAAAAGACATTTTACAAAGAGGACATCCATGACACAACATTTAAGTCGGGTAAATTCGGAGCATCTATTGAGTGGACACCGGGTTATGTAGCCGGATTTGAAGTACGTAACTACTTGTCAGTGACAGGCGGAAATGTAGTAAGCGGAAAGAGAATAGGCGTTGATGATAACCTGACAGTAATTTTCAATCAGCCTGTTAACAAATACACAGTTGACGGCAATTTTGAGATATTAAAGAATGGCGAGCTGTTTGAAGATTATACGTATTCAGTAACAGATAATAATATGAGTATTATAATCAATCCGAACAGTGAACTTGATGTTGACTCAGAGTACACATTCGTACTAAAGCCTGGATTATTTATGCTTAACAGAAATACAGGTGCAATGTGCGAAAAACATTACACTGTAAAGACAGAGTTGCCTGGTATAAGTGTTACAAACTTTACAACAGCGGGTGGCACAATAAGCTTGAACCTTGAAAATAAAACATCAAATTCAAACGCATACCTTGTAGCGGTATCGGTGAAGAATGGGGACAGCACACAGGCTTATGCAAAAGCATCAACGGGAGTGATAAACGGCGAGACAGCAGTTTCCGTACCATTGGGTACATATGCTGTTGCAACAGGTCAGGAAGCTGAATATTATGCATTGGATGATATAACGTCAATGAAGACATTATATCCATATGTTGAAGGACAGATAACAGATGAAACGAAACAGCCTGAGTTTACTGTAAATCAGTATGGTACAGATATAATTCTGAAAGGAACAACAGACAGTAAGCAGAAGGGCAGAGGTATAAATGTTATAATCTTAGACAAGGGAAAAACAACAGCAGATATTACAACGGCCAATGCCATTGCATATCAGACAAGACTGACGAGCGGTGTTGACGGAGCATACGAATTAACACTTCCAATGCAGGATGAAGATGCAACATATACGGTTTTTGTAGGCGGAGATGATTACGGAAAAGCTACAAGCAAGACCGTGAATTTTATATCAGATACAACTGCAGAAACGGCGGCATTAGCAATAAAAGATGACCCATCGACAATTGTGACACAGATAGATAATCTTGCAGTAAATCAGGAACTCAAAGCTTATATTGAGAGTGAGGAGTCATGGTTAGAATTAGAAGACCGTATACGCACAAAATCATTTGCAACAGATGATGGCGGTGAAGAAATAGAGCAGTATGTAAACGAGCAGATGTTGTTAATGGCATTAGAGGACGGACAGGAGAATTTGCTGTTTGAAGCAGACGGTAGGCAGAAACTTGCAGAAATAGTTGATTTATCTAAGGACGGCATTATAGCTGAAAATGCATGGGATATATATGCTAACAACCTGACACCTGAGGGCAGAACGAAGGTGGCCAACGGCCTTCTGGGGGGCAGCTATACAACAGTAGAACCGACACTGTCAAGAGCCGTATCGCAAGGCACGGATTTGTATACAAGATTTGTACAAAGCGTGGTTCTGTACAGTATGAAGAACTATAATATGTCAGGCTACGGACATATAAACAAAATTCTTAAAGACAATGCATCTTATGCAAAGATGAGTATACCTAACTATTTGGCTAATACAAGCGGAACAGGTGAGATTGATAATTCAATACTGAATGGAACCTATACAACAATAGGCGAGCTTGAGACTTTGATAAACACACTTACAACTCCAACAACTCCGACAAATCCTGGCACAATTGATAAGCCATCACAGGATACAAGCAGTAACCGAGGCAGTTCAGGCGGTGGAGCAGGAGTAGTAACAAAGCCTGAAACAATAGATAATATATTCAAGGACATAGCGGCGGTTGATTGGGCAAAGGATGCTATATCATATTGCTATAAGAATAATATCATATCAGGCGACGGGGATGGTAACTACAGACCTAACGATGCAGTTAAACGTGAAGAATTTATCAAAATGGCAGTTGAGGCATTTAAATTAAATGGCGGCAAAACAGAAGATATGTTCACAGATTGCGATTCGGAAATGTGGTATGCAAAATACGTAAGCACAGCGAAGACGTTAGGAGTAGTAAACGGTCGTGATGATGGAAGTTTCGGTATAGGAGAACATATCACAAGAGAGGATGTAGTTGTAATCCTGTACAGAATACTTGAGCTTAACGGAGCAATAGAAGCAGTCACAGCTTCTGATGCACAATACACTGATCTTGACGATGTTTCAGATTACGCAACAGATGCAATGACATATATGATAAACGCAGGCGTAATATCAGGAATGGACGATGGACGTGTAGCGCCGAAGGATAACTGTACACGAGCACAGGTTGCAAAAATCATCTATAGCATGGTAGGTACAGCTAACTAAGGCAGCATATAAGAAGGGATTGTGAATAAGCATGAGAAAAAAACTTATATCACTATTTGTAACCTTGATTATGATAGTGAGTACATTGCCTGTGGCGATGGCGGAAAACGATGAAAATGAATTTATTGCAAGTCAACAAAAAATTGACGTTGTAACGTCTTTGGGATTGATGAGAATTGCAGATAATGGCAATTTTTTAGGTCATGTAACTATAAAAGGTACAGATTTCACAACGGCGATGTCGCAGTTTGGATATACAGGTATGATAAAGGATGATGAGATGGTCACCTTCAAATACCTTGGAGCAGCATTTGCAAACGCAATGGGTTACACAGCATTTGCAGAAACCGAAGATGAACTTTACAATGCGTCATTAAGCTTTGATATATTCAAGGATATGAGCATCGACCCTGACAGAGGGGTAACACGATACGAATTTGCCGAGGCGTTATATAACTTTCTTGAAGAGTATGTATATGAACGTGAATATGGTGTAAAGCCGAAATTCACTAAAACTGATGAGACAGTTTTAGAACATTATCTGCACAAGAGAAAAGGCACAGGAATGGTAAATGACGATGGTTACAATACACTTTACGGTTCCTCGAAGGTAGGTGCAAGCAGAGTAAAAATAGATAATACGGTTTATTATCTTACCAATGACAACAAATCAATGCCTATCCAATATCTTGGCAGAGTAGTAGACTTTTATTACTCCATTGACAAAGATGACAGAAACACTATATGTTATATGACATACAGTCTTAGCGGAGATCAGGATAAAGAGCTTGAGATAGATGCAGAAGATATTGTATCATACAAAAATAATGCAATAGAATACCGTGTCAACGGTAAAACGCGAAAAGTAAGCATTGTCGGCGGACCAATAATATTGCGTAACGGCGAACGTGTTACAACCTATGATGCGGAGACACTGTTGTCTTTCAAAGAGGGCTCAGTTACATTATCACAGAAATCTGGCGGGGCATATAGCTTAATGGTAATAAAGGACTACAAGACGGTGGTAGTAGGCGATATAGTCGACTACACCTACAGAATATGCAGTAAGCTATATGACGACACAAACCCTGAGAATGACAGATACACATATCTTGACCCGACAGAAAAGTGTGTTTCAATATATAATCTAAATGGTAAAACGTTAAGCTTTAATGACATAAAGGTAGACAACGTATTGAGTGTGGCAGAAAGCGGAAACAAGATAGAGGTAATCGTATCGAACCGAGAGGTTTCCGATTATAAGCTTGTATCAGTACAGACCAAGACAAAGAACTCAAAGCAGTATACAGTCATAAACGATACATTAGGCAGAGAGTATATCGTAAGTGATGATTATATTGATTGCATGGGAAGAGAGATATTTGTACAGGATTCAAATCTCACCTTGTACGTAAATAAATTCGGACATGTTGCAAACGTAATAAAAACTGCTGCATCGGGAGAAGAAATCGGTGTATTGCTCAATGCAAGCTATGACGAAGATAAAGAGATTCTGTATGTGCGCTTTCTTGATGGAACAGGCACGAAACAGGAATACACAACAGCGAATAAGGTTTCGTATACAGATGAATGGGGCAATTTCTACCGATACACAGCTGAAGAAACATACAGACCCCTGAGACTTATACTTAACAGCGGTTCAACAGAAGTGTTGCGATACATCTTAGATGATGAAGGCAAAATCAAAATCATCAAGGAGTTCCTAAACCCTGATGCAGACTATTCAGACGGTGACAGCCGAAAAGTGTATGATGGCCAGGCGAGACGTTATATGTCGAGCTTCGGAAACTTCTCCGCAGATAATAATACTAAATTCTTCATAACAACATCAGACGGTTATACAAATGCTGACAATTATTTTGTCACAACAAGCAAAGAAACAATGCGTCACAATGGTTCATATTGCCAGATGGAGGCATATTCAAGCCGTAATATATATGCTGATTACGTTATCGTATATGATTTGTTAGGCGACAGAAAACTTCCGTATGAAGAAACAACATTTGGTGTCGTAACGGATATCTATGAGAGCGTAGATACAGAAAAAGACGAACCTGTAGTGACAGTGGAGGTTAATGGAAAAACGCAGTATAAAATGGAGAAGTCGGTTGCAGAAAATGCATATGACTGTCTGACGGGTACAGACGCAACGCCAAACAGATATACTGTCAAGGTAGGCGATATTATAAGGGTACTCAATAATCCACTAACAAACAGAGTAAATTCGATAGCAATCGTGTTCAGACTCGGTGCATCGGAAGACCCGGCCTATCCTGCTGTATCGCTTGGGCATGTCCCAGGCTCAACGGGTATGTATGACCCGACCAATAACAAGTCAATCCCGTTCAAACTCGACGGCGACGGCAATAGAATATCGTCAGGTCTTTCAGTAGGCAGTGATGCCAACAGAGTCGGATACGGCTCAGTATATGATGTAAACGGAAACAGTGTAATGCTGACCACTCAGGACCTGGGTGTTCACGGAGTTACATACGTGGGTGATACATATACAGACACAAGTGCGGGCCATGCAACCTGGACGGTAACAATTCCAACAAATTCACTTCTGGTAACGTATATAGGAAATGATGAAAGTCCTGTAATTTCAACAGGTAGTGTAAGCAATATCCGTTCATATAAGAATGCAGGTGACAACTGCTCAAAGGTTATTACTTTGCACAGAGGATATGACGGACAGATTCAAACGATTATTATTAATGAGGAATAATAATAAATAAAAAAAAGGAGGAAAATAAAATGAAAAAAATTGTAAGTGCAATAACAGCACTATGTATGGTAGTGTCGATGGGTGCAACTATGGCATCGGCGGCAACATCTACCAAAGATGAAACGACGGGCAAATACACAATTGAAGAGACATTCCCAACAGCAGTAGCAACAGGCTCTGTTGCTGGAGCTGCAGCTTATCCTGATTGGACTTTATCAGGTTCTACTGCGCGTGTATCAACAACTTTAGGTTTTGGTAA
>CADBPJ010000042.1 GCA_902796445.1 uncultured Ruminococcus sp.
ATTGAGAATAATTCATTGGCAACAAAAAACTTTAGCATATATATCAATGAGAACAATGAACTTGTCAAAGCTCTGAATGCAGTATATAACGGAGTGGATGGAGAGACGGCCCAAGTAATATCAAACGCAACAATAAAGCTTGTACGTAGTATGCTTGAGGATTCACACGAGCTTGATGAAAAGAGCATTAATGAATTAATGTATCAATTAGGTGAACCGACACCTGAACCGACACCTGAGCCGACACCCGAACCGACGCCTGAACCAACTCCTGAACCGACACCTGAGCCAACACAGAAACCGACACCGGTGCCAACGGCTGTACCTCAGCATACAGCGGCACCTACAAGTGATCCGAGTATAATTTTCGAGTATTAAAAGTCACATTATCAATTAAATGACTGAAAGGAAGACTAATGATGAAGAAAATTAAAGTCATATCATGTGTAATTACTGTTGCAATTATGACTTTAATTTTCTTTTTTTCATCTCAAACAGCAGCAGAGTCATCAGAAACATCAAGAGGGTTGACGGAGGATATTGCTAATTTAATTGCGACATACGTGCACATTTGGAGTGCTGATCAAATTACTGATATTATTCATACTTTTGTAAGAAAGGTTGCACATTTCGCATTATACTTTTCTTTAGGTTTATCCGCATCAGTATCTATATATTTGATTTTTGGATATAAAAGACTTAAATTGATGTTAATAACACTTGCATTTTGCTTTTTATATGCAATAACAGATGAAATACACCAAATGTTCGTGCCGGGCAGAGCTGCTATGATACGTGATGTTATTATTGACTCTTGTGGTGCTCTATGCTCAATAGCAATATTTGTAACAGCTAATAATGTATATCTAAGGAGGAAAGAACGTGGTTTGTGATTTCCATTCTCATGCATTGCCTAAAATTGATGATGGTGCAAAAAATTTAGATATGTCAATAGAAATGCTTAAAAAGTCTAAAGAACAGGGTGTTACTGACGTGATTTTGACACCGCACTGCTACCCGTATTCTCAGCGTGATATAACTGATTTTTTAGTGAAGCGTAAGCATGCATATGATATGCTTAATACTATCAGCGATATTCCAAATCTGCATATGGGCTGTGAACTTCACCTGACAGGTGATGTGACAAAGTATTTTAATATAAAAGAACTTTGCATGGAAAACACAAACTATTTACTTTTGGAAATGCCAACAACACCTTGGAATGATAATACAATCGAATTTACGTATAAATTGACATTGATGGGTATAACTCCTGTTATTGCACATGATGAGCGAAATTTCCATCAAAAACAGGAATTAAGAAATTTATTGTATGATCTTGATGTTTTAATTCAGATAAATGCACCAAGCCTGTCCATACACTCTATGCGTAAGGAAGTAGATAAAATGTTAAAACTTGGTATGGGTCATGTGATTGGGTCGGATATGCATAACCTTACATCACGTAAACCATGCTTTGATACTGCACAAAAGCAGATAAAGAAACGATATGGCGAGGACTGTTGGAATTATTTTATGACAAACGCAGAGAAAATACTAAATGACGAAAAAATATCCTACAGAGATTTTAAGTCATTTAAGAAGAAAAGCTTGTTATAAACTTGACAAATCTTAATAAAAAAGGTAAAATATATCATATCTAATGTGATTACATAATAAGGAGGAAAAAAATGGGATTAACATTAACTGAAAAAATACTCTCGGCTCATCTTGTAGAGGGAGAAATGATTAAGGGTACGGAAATAGGTATAAGAATAGACCAGACACTGACACAAGATGCTACAGGAACAATGGCATACCTTGAATTTGAAGCTATGGGTGTTCCGAGAGTAAAGACAGAACGATCAGTAGCGTATATTGACCATAACACATTACAGAATGGATTTATGAATATGGATGACCACCGTTTCATAGGCTCTGTTGCAAAAAAGCATGGAATTTATTTCTCGCGTCCTGGAAATGGTATTTGTCATCAGGTACATCTTGAGCGTTTCGGAGTACCGGGTAAAACACTTATAGGCTCTGACTCACATACACCTACAGGCGGCGGTATCGGTATGATAGCAATCGGTGCAGGCGGTATGGACGTTGCAGTCGCAATGGGTGGAGGTACGTACTATATTACTTGTCCGAAAGTCGTTAAAGTAGAGCTTACAGGCAAATTACAGCCTTGGGTTGCTGCAAAGGACGTTATTCTTGAGGTCCTAAAGCGTTTATCGGTTAAGGGCGGAGTAGGTAAGGTTATAGAGTATTGTGGCGAGGGTGTAAAGACACTTTCAGTTCCTGAACGTGCTACAATCACTAATATGGGCGCGGAGCTTGGTGCTACAACATCTATATTCCCATCAGATGAGGTAACATACCAATTCTTAAAAGCACAGGGCAGAGAGGACGTATATACACCGCTTTCGGCAGATTTCGATGCAGAGTATGACGAGGTGGTTGAGATTAACCTATCAGAGCTTGTGCCGATGGCGGCTTGCCCTCATTCACCTGATAACATCAAGTCAGTAGCAGAGCTTGGACCAATGAAAATAGACCAGGTATGTATCGGATCATGTACTAACTCATCACTAATGGAGATGATGAAAGTAGCACATATTCTTAAGGGAAAAACAGTCCATCCCGACGTATCATTGTCAATCGCCCCTGGCTCAAAGCAGGTTTTATCAATGCTTGCAGAAAACGGTGCGTTAGCTATAATGCTTGAGGCAGGCGCAAGAGTGCTTGAGAGTGCATGCGGTCCGTGTATAGGTATGGGACAGTCGCCAAATTCAGGTGGTATTTCATTAAGAACATTTAACAGAAACTTCGAGGGACGTTCAGGTACTGCAGACGGTCAGATTTATCTTGTATCTCCCGAGCTTGCGGCAGCATCTGCTATTGCAGGAGTTTTGACAGACCCAAGAACACTTGGCGATATGCCTGAATTTGCAATGCCGGAAAAATTCCTTGTTAATGATAATATGATAGTACCGCCTGTAAAGGCAGAGGATATGGACAGTGTTGAGGTATTAAGAGGCCCGAACATAAAGCCGTTCCCGACATCAGAGCCAATGCCTGAGGAAATCTCAGCAAAGGTCAGCCTGAAAGTTGGCGACAATATAACAACAGAACATATTATACCTGCAGGTGCAAAGATATTGCCGTTGCGTTCAAACATACCCGAAATCTCAAAGTATTGCTTCGCAGTATGTGACGAGAGTTTTCATGACAGAGCATTAGAGATGGGCAAGAGTATTGTAATCGGCGGTTCAAACTACGGACAGGGCTCATCACGTGAGCATGCGGCATTAGCGCCATTATACTTAGGCGTAAAGGCTGTTATAACAAAGTCTTTCGCAAGAATACACATGGCAAACCTGATAAATGCAGGAATTATTCCAATGACATTTGCAAATGAGGCTGATTATGACAGAATTGATGCAAATGATGAATTGACAATTCCAAATATTGCAGAGCAGATTAGGAATAGTGATGTAATAAAGGTCACAAATGTAACAAAAGGTTTTGATTTTGAATGTAGTGTAAGCTTCTCGGATAGACAGAAAGAAATGCTATATGCAGGCGGATTGCTTAATTATACAAAAAACAACAACTAAAAACAGAGGGCTGTGGTTATTAAACAGCCCTTTTTTTCCTGAGGGCTATAATGGATATTAAAGAAGAACTTTTCAAACTACAGGATGAAAAATTTGGTGATTTTAACTCACGTATTATCCCTGGTGTGGATAGAAAAAAGGTCATAGGTGTAAAAACACTCGAGCTTAAAAAGCTTGCTAAAATAATACTACGTGAATATGATGATTGCATGGTATTTTGAAACAGCACTTGCAAAACAGTATGATACAACTATTTCTGTGTTTGAAAAACGCCTCCTTGATAAGTGGACGCATAATAAAGCAATTCAGAAAGCACGTGAAAGCTACAGGGTAAGTGACGAGCATAAAGAGGTATTAAAGGGTATGAAGATATAATTCAAATGAAAGGATGTGATTTTGATGAACGAATTAAAAGAAAGTATACTAACACCTATAACAGATGAATGTGATTGCCTTATTGCAGGCGGAGGATTTGCAGGTATATCAGCATCACTTGCGGCAGCAAGAGCAGGGGCAAAGGTTACACTTATTGAGCGTGAATATATTCTTGGTGGACTCGGTACGGCAGGTATTGTTACAATATATCTCCCTCTATGTGACGGTAAGGGCAGACAGGTGTCATTCGGCATTGCAGAGGAGCTGTTAATGCTGTCTATTAAACATGGGGCAGAGGACAAATATCCCGATGCGTGGTTAGATGGTGATGATAAAGATTTGCGTAAAAAACAAAGGTTTGAGGTGCAATATAATCCGCATATGTTTGCACTTGAAGCAGAGAAACTGTTAATAGAAAATGGTGTAAAAATTCTTTACGGCACGAGTGTGTGTCAGGCATCGGTTAGTGACAGAAAAATCAACCATATTATAATCGAAAACAAATCAGGCAGAAGTGCCATAAAAGTAAACAGGAGTGTAGTTGATTGCACAGGAGATGCAGACGTAGTAAAGCTATCAGGAGCGAAAACAAAAACCTTTAATATGGGTAACTCTCTTGCTGCATGGTATTATTCGTTGTCAGTGTCGAGGGGGTTGACATTACATCCGATTGGTGCATCTGATTCAGCAGAGGATATAGCCACAGGTAAAAGCACAACTGCCCTTGTTGAGCGTAGATTTACAGGAATTTGTGGGGAAGAATTAAGCGAAATGACACAGATATCGCACTCATTTATACTGAGGGATATTCTTGATAAGAAAAAACGTGATGTATCTCACGTGCCTGTAACTATTCCTACAATCCCTCAAATTCGTATGACAAGACGTATTGATGGTGTGTATACAATGAACGACAAAGAAATGCACAAGAATTTTTCTGACAGTGTGGGAATGTTTTCAGATTGGCGAAAGAGGGGCCCTGTTTATGAATTGCCTTTTAGTACACTTTATGGTAACGATATAGATAATCTTATCTGTGCGGGACGATGTATTTCTGTGACAGACGATATGTGGGATATATCAAGAGTTATACCTGTATGTGCAGTGTCAGGCGAGGCGGCAGGTACTGCGGCGGCATTAACTGATAATTTTTCGGAAATTGATATGGAATTATTGCAAGACACACTTGTTAAGAATGGTGTTATATTGCACGAGGAGAATTTATGATATTTACTATAGCGGATTTGCATTTACCGTTAGGTATTGATAAGCCTATGGACGTATTCGGACAGAGCTGGGACAACTATGTCGAGCGTTTGCGTGATGGATGGCAAGCATCGGTTGGCGTTGATGATACAGTAGTTTTGCCAGGTGATTTTTCGTGGGCGACGTATCTTGATGAGTCAAAAAAGGATTTTGATTTTTTAGAAAGCCTTAACGGTAACAAAATCATATTAAAGGGCAACCACGATTATTGGTGGACGACTATGTCAAAGCTTAATGAGTTTCTTGACAATAACGGATATAAAACTATTTCTTTTTTGCATAATAACTCGTATGAGGCAGAGGGCATTTCTATCTGTGGTACACGCGGTTGGCTCTATCCTGGGTTTTCAGGCTATAAAGAAAGCTCGGAAAAATACTTTATGCGTGAGGTTATACGACTTGAAAATTCACTAAAAACTGCGAAAACAGACGAAATATATGTATTTACCCACTATCCGCCTATGTCGAATATGTGCGAGGGCAATGATTTTATTGATATGATGAAAAAATATAATGTCAAAAAATGCTTTTACGGTCATCTGCACGGAAAAAGCCACGAAAACAAAATACGTGAGGAGTATGACGGAATAAAATATTACTTAATTTCATCAGACTATTTAAAATTTTCGCCTAAAAGGATAAAATAAGTGGATTTTATTTTTATAAGGGATGCGAAAAAATAGTGCAGAACGGACGAAAACCGCCGAACAGCATAGCTGTGAGGGTTATCCCGTAGCGTACATGTGTACTCAAGGGACGGCTTTCGTTCGTAGTTTGACGGCATTAAAAGAAAATCTGCATTAATTTCGCAGATTTTCTTCAAAGTAATCAATTTTGAATGTTTTTTAGTAATTAATTTATATTTTAATATAAATTAATTTGCCGTCAAACGATCGGTGCTGTTTTTTTACATCCCCTATTCTCATACAGTTTCCATATCCCAATATGCTACGGAATATGGAGGGAGCTCACTGCCACCGCCAAAGTCATGCAGTTTGCCTGTGATTAAGTCAACCGCATGTCCGCATCCTGCATCAAAATGGCATACTGCAGGCTCCTCTGATGCATTTACGGCTACGAGTACACGCTGATTGTCTGTTTTACGTTCAAATATGCAGTATTTGTTTTGCAATACTATAGGCTTGAAACTGCCGTTTATCAGTGCATCACTGTTTTTGAACGCATTTGCAAGCTTTGATATAAACTCCGTCAGCTCCGTTCTTTGAGGTTTCTCAATTTCGGGACGAAGTGCGGGGTCACCATCAGATTTTTCGCCTTTTATTCCGAACTCACTGCCGTAGTATATACATGGCATACCGGGCATACCAAACATCATTCCGTAAAGAATTGGCAGATGGTTTTCATTTGTCAGTATGCTTGCAATTCTCGTTACATCGTGATTGTCTGCAAAATTCAACAGATGCTCGCCTCGGCACACACACCAATCCTCAGGACCAAACATTCTGTTTAATGAATGGACTATTTCAAACATATTCATTGAATTAAATGATGAATAAAGTCCTTTATAACACTGATAGTTTGTACAGGAATGGAGCATATCGGAGTTTACCCATTGACGGTAATCACCGTGTAAAAGCTCACC
>CADBPJ010000043.1 GCA_902796445.1 uncultured Ruminococcus sp.
CTCCACCATTCCACATTGACAAGGGTAATTTGGGGCGAACTTTTTATTTTTTAAGAAAAGTGTCACCCATCATTGACAATTCAACAGTTTATTATTAAAAAATTTCAATTAATATCTTGTAAATATTATAAATTTGTGATATACTAATAGTGCTGAACAAACAAATAAGGAAATAGGGTTTTTTCGCAATGGAGCATATCAAAAATCGTTTTTTTCGTATACTATGAATTTGAAAAAATGCAAATTCCGCAGTATACGAAATCGATTGAATTCTATTCTGTATATGTTTGTTCAGCGACAATCGGAGTTTGCGTTTTTGTGCGGCGACTACGGTTGTCGCACTTTTTAATTTATGAAAGCTAGGGAAGGAGAATAAAGCTTTCGGAAAAGTGTATAAGTAACAATGATTATGAGGAGGAAGAAAAATGAAAAAGATAATAGGATTAATTTTATTATGTCTTATGAGTTGGGGGACATATGCACATGCAGCTCAGATTACAGGACGGGCAGAACATACGGATATAGTGGCTTACATAAATCATTATGCAATTCCGTCATATGCAGTCAATGGAACATCTGTAGTGGTAGCGGAAGATTTAAGAAACTATGGTTTTAATGTTGATTGGGACGGAGAAGCGAGAACTCTTTCAATTTCGAGAAATTCTGATACGAAAGCAACACCAATGTCATTTTATAAGGAAAGGGTACCTAATGGCACAAAGTTCGCAGATATATATAAAACTGATATAAAGGTATATGCAAACGGACAGCAGGTGACATCATATGCGATTAATGGGTATACTATGATTCCTATGGAAGAATTATCAATGTTTGGCGATGTGATATGGGTATCTGAAATTAGAGCTTTAAAGATGTGGATTGATGGCATGGAAATAGGTGAATATAGTACAGTTCCGGTTTTGTATTCTGATTATGGCGAATTTGAAAGTGAATTCAATGATTTGGCATACCTTATAAGTGGTGCGACACCGCCTGAATACATGGGATATGATTATGCGTATATTAAAGAGTGCAATGATAGTGCTTCAAGTATGTTAGATAGGGCTCACAGCATTGCAACAGATTTATTGGCAAAATATAACAGTTCGTATGCGGTTTCAAGAGAGGTAATAGAGCAAGCGGCTCGAGACAAACAAAGTGAAATTTTAACCGTGTTATCGGCTAATGGGGAATATGATGCTAATAGTTCGGATTGGATGACACGTGATACATATGCAAGAGCATACTGGGATGCCAGTCTTGATATATTAAAGCAACATTGGTATGCGCTCTATAGGTATGAGGGCCCAGGAGTGGTAGGAAGATATAGATAATTTGATGGAGCTGGGGATCAAAAACCCAGCCCCATTTTAAAATTTCCTGTCATATAACAATGCCGCAATTAACACTACAAGTATTGAGCCTGCATTATGTACCAATGCACCCGTAACAGGTGTAAGCACCTTCATAAAAGACAGTATAATACCGATAAAGTTAATTGCAAGTGATAGTGTTATACCAAACCTGATAGTGTTTACCGTAGCATTAGAGAGGCGTTTTAAGTATGGGATTTTACTTATGTCGTCACCTATAAGCGTTATGTCTGATGCATCTATTGCTATATCACTGCCCATATCTCCCATAGCGATGCCTACAGATGCAGTTTTTAGTGCAGGTGCATCATTTACGCCGTCACCTATCATTGCCACCTTGCGTCCGTCAGCTTCTAATTCATTGATTTTATTTACCTTGTCCTGTGGCAATAGCTCCGAATAAATCTCACAAATTTCTGCTTTATCACCGAAATATTTTGCAGTTTCCTTTGTATCTCCCGTTAAAAGCACTGCATTTGTATTTGTTTTTTTTAGGTTGGCTATTGCAGTTGGAACATCAGACTTTAAAGTGTCCGAAAGTGCTATTATTCCAATTATATTTTTATCTTGTGCAACAATAACCGACACCTTGCCTTGTAATTGCAGATTTTGGATTGTTATGTCAATATCACCATCAATAATAATATTATTTTCCACCATAAATCGTTTGTTTCCGCATAAAACGGATTGACCGCTAATTGTTGCAGATACACCCTTACCAACGCTCATTTTAAAATCATCAGGCTGGATAATTGCAATTTTTTTGCTCTTTGCATAGTACGAGATTGCTTTCCCCAAAGGATGCTCACTCATACTTTCTGCCGATGCGGCAAGGGAAAGAAGGAGAGTATCTTCGATGTCTGATGTGGGAATTATATCTGATACTGTAATTTTACCGCTTGTTATAGTTCCTGTTTTATCAAAAGCAATAGTATCAATTTTACCCATCATCTCCAATGCCTCACCTGATTTGATGATTATACCGTGCTTTGTTGCCTGACCTATTGCCGCCATAATTGCAGTAGGTGTAGCAAGAACTAAGGCACATGGGCAGAAAACAACAAGAACGGTTACTGCAACAACAATATCCTGACGTATTATCCCTGCTATAATGGCAGTTACAAGTGCCACAGGCACAAGGATACTTGCCCATCTGTCTGCAATTCTCTCTGTGGGTGCTTTTTTCTCTTCGGACTCCTTAACCATACTGATAAGCCGTTCAAGGGACGAGTCTTTACCTACCTTTGTAACACGTATTTCAATAACACCAAATCTGTTTATAGTACCGCAGAAAACATTGTTCCCAATCCCCTTATCAACAGGCATTGCCTCGCCTGTCATTATAGACTCGTCAACTGATGTTTCGCCTTTTACGATTTCGCCATCGGCAGGGATAGCCTCACCTGGCAGAATACGGAGTATATTGCCCTCGCAAATCTCGGTGTAGGGGATTATTTCCTCTTTGTCATCTGTAATACGCCGTCCTGTTTGCGGTGTCAATGAAATGAGCCTTGACAAACCCTTCTTTGCACGATGCTTTGTTTTATGTTCAAGCATTTCGCCCAATGCCATAATAAATGCCACTTCACCTGCGGCAAACACATCACCGATTATAATAGCACAAATCATTGCAATGGAGATAAGCATAGCCGATGAAATACGTTTTAAGCCTTTATTAAATAACAGTTTTTTTATAGCAGAATATAAAATAGGTATACCCGAAATTATGACCGCACCCCATGCAAAGTGAAACACGCCCTCATAACCAAGAATATGCGGAATTAAATCAAGCAGGAGCAAAACTCCTGAAATAACCGTTGCAAATGTGCTTTCTAATTTATCTGTAATCTTTTCAAGCATAGTAAAACCTCCTTGACACCTTGAAAATTTTAATGTATAATAAATATGATACTGAACATCTTGTTCGGTTATATTATATATGTATTACCCTAAATAATCAATAACCAAAAGGGAGATAATGTAGGATAATGAACAAAAATTTAATTTTGTACAAAATGGAGGAATAATATGGACAGACGTCAGAAGAAGACGCGTGAGGCAATATTCAAGGCATTCAGTGAGCTTTTAGAGCATAAACGTTATGAGCATATAACGGTGCAGGATATAATAGACACAGCGGATGTGGGCAGAAGTACGTTCTATTCGCATTTTGAAACAAAGGATATGCTCCTAAAGTCTATGTGCAGTGATATATTTGACCATATTTTTGAGGGGAATATATGCGATTACAAGACGGAGAATAAGGACTTAGAGGCTGTCCTTTCGCATGTCTTGTGGCATCTTAGGGAGCATAAGACGGATATAGCGGGAATGTTTCTGTCGGAGAGTTCGGATATATTTATGCGGTATTTACACGAATATCTGGAACGTCTGTTCCGATTACATTTAGATGATTTTCATTTCAAAGCCCCATCGGAGTTTGTGCTAAATCATCTTTCGGTAAGCTTTATTGAGGCGATAAAATGGTGGGTAAAGACAGATATGCAGGCAAGTCCCGAAACTGTAGCAAAATATTTTACGGAAGTGACAGAAACTCATTAATAAATACTTGCATAATATGTAATAATGTGTTAGAATATTATTAGATTTGCAATGGAGGATAAAAAAATGAATGTAAGAGAAAACATCTATAATGTTGGAGTAAACGATTATGAAATAGACCTGTTTGAAGGTCAGTATTGGGTAGAAAACGGTATGGCATATAATTCATACCTGATTAAAGATGAAAAAATAGCCGTTTTAGATGCAGTGGACAAGTGCTGTGGCGAAAAGTGGCTTGAGAATATAAAGAGTGTTATAGGCGATAGTGAACCGGACTATTTTGTTGTGCATCATATGGAGCCTGACCATTCTGCAAATATCAACTTGTTTATGGACACATATAAGTCTGCAAAGATAGTATCAAGTTCAAAATCATTCGGTATGATGAAGCAGTTTTTCGGCACAGACTATGCTGATAGACAAATTGTAGTAGGCGAGGGCGACACACTTAAGCTTGGAGAAAATACATTGACTTTTATATCCGCACCTATGGTACATTGGCCTGAGGTTATCGTAAGCTATGAGTCAAAGACAAAAACATTGTTCTCTGCTGACGGCTTTGGCAAATTCGGCACAAGTGATGCAGACGAGGATTGGGCATGCGAAGCGCGCCGTTACTATTTCGGAATAGTAGGAAAATTCGGAGCACAGGTACAAGCCCTACTTAAAAAGGCGGCAGGACTTGATATCAAAACCATATGTCCGTTGCATGGCCCTGTACTTACAGAGAACTTAGGATACTATATAAACCTTTACGATACATGGTCATCATATAAGCCCGAATCGGAGGGTGTTGCAATAGCATATACATCAGTATACGGAAATACCGAGAGGGCAGTAGAAATGCTTGCAGAGGAGCTTAGAAAGCTTGGCTGCCCGAAGGTTGCAGTATCAAATCTTGCAAGATGTGATATGGCAGAGGCGGTAGAAGATGCATTCAGATACGATAGACTTGTGCTTGCAACCACAACGTATAACGGCGGTATATTCCCGACAATGTATGATTTCATTCATCACCTGACAGATCATAACTACCAGAACAGAACAATCGGAATAATAGAAAATGGTTCATGGGCACCAACTGCCGAAAAGAATATTAAGTCACTTCTTGAAAAGTCAAAGAACATCACATTCACCGAGGCAGGAGTACACATTAAGTCTGCTGTATCAGATATGAACATGGATGAAATAAAGACTCTTGCCAGGGAATTAATGAAATAAAAAATGTATGGTGCGGTTTTTATCGCGCCATACATTTTTTGCCTTGTATAATATATACCACTCTTGCTAATGCTTTGTCGGGGACAATACGGCGCAGGAATGCGGCTATTTTCATCATTGTGCCCGGGATAATCACTTGTTTTTTACGAAACATCTGCTTTATTGCATATTCTGCCACGTCATGGCAGGTAAGGATTACCGCCTTATTTGCACTCTCGTTGCCCGTGCCGAATGACACATTTGCAACCTTGCCAAACTCAGTTTTGACAGGACCGGGGCATAAAGCACATACGTGAACGTTGATGTTTTCTCTGCGTAATTCCTCGGAGAGTGCCTGTGTCAAACGCAGAACGTATGATTTTGATGCATAATATGCACCGAACAGCGGGCCCGGGAAGAATGAAGCAAGTGATGCAACATTTAATATATATCCACTGTTACGTTTTTTAAACTCTTTTACAAAGAGCTTTGTCATAGTATGAAGTGCTTTTATGTTCGTGTCAATCATTTTCAGTTCTCTGTCAAGGTCGGTCGAGCATAAGTCGCCAAACACGCCAAAACCCGCATTGTTAATGAGTACATCAACATCATTTGCACGTTCTGCTATTTTTTTGCATTGGTCTATATCCGTAACGTCTGCAACGACTATTTCTACATTTGTATCAAGCTCGGCTGCTAATTCCTCCAAGCGGTCTTTCCTCCGTGCAACGGCAATTATGTCATAGCCCATTTTTGATAATATACGTGCCATTTCTCTGCCCAAGCCTGAGCTTGCGCCTGTCACAAGTGCTTTCATATTATAAACTCCAATCTCTTTTTTATCAATTTAATTATATCCTGTATCACAATATATGTCAAGAAATTAATGAAAAATATTGTCGTGTATATTGACACGGATTTTATTTGTTGTAAAATAGAATTATACAAGGAGGGTTTAACTATGATTTATAAAGGTGATTATCTGAACGAAATTTCATTCCCTATCGGTGGAATAGGTACAGGCAGTTTTGGTATTGCAGGGAACGGCAGATTTGTTGATTGGGAGATATTCAATAAGCCTGCGAAGGGGAATTTGATGCCAAAATCTCATATCGCGGTTACAGCAAAATATCCTGACGGCAAGAAGGTTTTTAAAATGCTTAATGGGGACCTGACGAATGATATTATGGGGCCATATCAAAAAACTAATTTTGCAGGCTACGGATTTGGCCCGTCTTCAGGTACTATGTGCGGTTTGCCTCATTTTAAGGAGTGTATATTTGACGGTGAATTTCCTATAGCAACAATAACATTTTGTGATGAGGATTTTCCGGCAGCAGTGAAGCTTACGGCGTTTAATCCGTTTATACCGCTTGATTCGGAGAACTCAAGTATACCCGCAGGTTTTTTTAAAATAGAATTTGAAAATATTACAGATGAAGACATAGAGTTTTCTGCAATTTTGTCAATTAGAAATCCATTTGAAAAATCAATTAACAAAATTGTGACACAAGATGGATATGAAGCAGTAAAGCTTTCAACATCAATAGACAAAGAGGATGTAAAATACGGCGATATGTCGATAATAGCAGATGGAGCTGATGTATGGAGTCAGGAATATTGGTACAGAGGGAAATGGTCAAATGATATAGAGGTATTTATAAATGAGCTCTTGACAAAGGACAGACTACAACACAGGTCATACGATGTAGAGGGTGATCATGATTGTGCATCTATGGGTGTGACGAAAAAGATTACGGCGAAAAACACAGATATAATAAAATTTGTCCTGTCATGGAATGTACCGAACAACTACAACTATTGGGACGAAAAAAATCTGAACAAGCAGTGGAAAAATTATTATGCAACTGTATATCCGTCATCGATTGATAGCGCAGTATATGGTATAAAGAATTTTGACAGCCTGTATAGCAGAACAGAGGAATTTAAAAATGCATTGTTTACTTCAAGCCTGGACAAGACGATTATAGACGCAATATCATCGACTATTTGCGTACTTAAAACGCCTACGGTACTAAGGCTTGAGGACGGTTCATTCTACGGCTGGGAAGGTGTGCATGAGGAGGCAGGCTCCTGTGAGGGTACATGTCAGCATGTATATAACTATGCGTATGCTTTGTGCTTCCTGTTCCCTGAACTTGAAAGAAGCTTACGTGATAACGAGTACAAATACTGCGTAGAGGACGATGGGAAGCTGTTGTTCAGAATGGCATTACCTCAGAATGGTGAGCCGAATGATTTTAGAGCGTGTCTTGATGGGTCAATGGGACTTGTTTTAAAGACATACCGTGAATGGAAGATTAGCGGTGACACAGAGTGGCTAAGACGGTCATGGCAAGCGGTAAAGAGTGTGCTTGAATATGCGTGGAGCGATAAAAACCCCGACAGATGGGATTTAGATAAGGACGGAATTCTTGAGGGCAGACAGCATCACACTCTTGATGCGGAGCTGTTCGGACCAAGCTCATGGCTTGAAAGTATGTATATGTGTGCCTTAAAGGCATCATCAGAGATGGCAGATGTTATAGGTGATACCGAGTTTGCCGACGAGTGTCGTGACCTTTTCCAAAAAGCATATGTATGGACAAAGGACAACTTGTTTAACGGTGAATATTTCATTCAGAAAATTGACTTAAACGATAAATCTATTGTTGAGAGCTTTGATGCGGCAGATGATTATTGGTACGATGAAAAGGGTGAAGTAAAATATCAGATAGGCGAGGGCTCGATAATTGACCAGATGCTTGGACAGTGGCATTCAAACATATTGGGATTAGGTGATTTGTTTGACAGAGAGCAGATGATGACGGCTCTGAAGAACTTGTATAAACACAATTTCAAGCCGTCAATGCGTGACGTTGCAAATGTGTGGCGTATATTTGCTTTAAATGATGAGGCTGGTACAATAATGTGTGAATATCCTGAAAATGCTAAAATGCCTGTAATTCCTATACCTTATAACAGAGAGGTTATGACAGGCTTTGAATATGCTGTAGCAGGGCTTATGATAAGCGAGGGCTTTGAAAAAGAGGGGCTCGAAATGGTAAAGGCTGTCCGTGACAGATATGACGGTAAGAAGCGTAATCCTTGGAATGAAATAGAGTGCGGAAGTAACTATGCACGTGCAATGGCAAGCTATGCATTATTGCCGATTTACAGCGGATTTAAGTTTGACTTGCCAAATAAGATGATTGGATTTGATCCTATACATAAAGATAATTTCAAATGTTTCTTCAGTATAGGAACTGCATGGGGAATTTTAGAGTGGACAAATACAAAGGTTTCTGTTATAATTAAAGAGGGTTATTTAAACCTTAATAAATTCTTCGTGACAGTAAATGCCAAGAGTGTTTTAACAGACGGCAAGGAAACGGAATTTAAGCAGAAAGATAATATGCTGTATTTTGATGATGTCACGGTAGAAAAAGATTTGGTAGTGATGATTTGAAAAACAACAACTTTCGTATAAGCACACACAAGCTTGCAGAAATTTGCGGTGTTTCACAGGGCACGGTTGACCGTGCCCTTAATAATCGTGGCGATATAAGCGAAAAGACAAAAGAAAAAATCCTCTCTGTTGCCCGTGAGTACGGATACATGGACGAAAGAATAGAAAAGCCTCGGCTCATAGGTATTGTTATGTTTGATTTATACAACGAGTATTTCTCGGAGCTAATAATGTATCTGGAGCATGAGTTTAAAAAATTGGGCTATTCCATTGTCGTGATGTTCACCGACAAAAATGCTTATAAGGAACGTAAATGCCTGAGGGAGCTGTACTATATGGGGGTTGACGGCATAGTCATATGCCCTGTAGGTGAGGGTGAAGAATTTTGCAAATACTTAAAATCCTTTAAAATACCAATCATCACTGTAGGAAACAGGGTGCGAGGTATCAGCTATGTGGGAATAGATAATTTCCGTGCAATGTATGAGGGATGTATGAGTTTTAGCGATGGCAGCAGATTTATATACTATGCTCCTTCACTTAATGCAACAGGTAATAACAGCGCCCAACGAGAGCGATGTGACGGCTTTATAAAGGCGGCAAAGGACAAAAAATCCGAATACACAATAGTGTATAATATTAATGAGCTAAAACAAGCAATATTATCAATAACAAAGCCTGTTATAATATGTCCTTCGGATTATTATATTATGAGTGTAAAAGAGGTTTGCCCCAATGCACAAATAATGGGATTTGATAATATAAATGCAGTGAAAATGTTCGGCGGAGTAAAGACCATTGATGGCAATAGTGTGGGTGTAGCAAGTGCCGTTGCACATAATATATTAAACGGAACAAGTGATGATGTGGTATTAGACCACAAAATTATAAATCCCTGAGCCATCAATCGTTCAGGGATCTATGTAATCAACTGTTTTTGTCTATCCAATTAATGAACTGTGCCAGACCATCGGCACTGCCGCAAAGATACAGAATATCATTGTCCTTGAAGGTGTAGTCAGGGCGTACAATTTCTGTAACATCGCCATTACTTTCTATGGCTATAATATTCAGGCTGAACTTTTCTCTGAAATTAACATCAATTACGGATTTGCCTGTAATAAAAGACGGAGCTTTTATTTTGCTTACATTTATTTTTTCGCCAAGCTGTACTAAATCCATAACGCTTGAACTTTTTAACATTCCCGAAAGCCGTAATGCCATATCCTGTTCGGGGTAAACAATCTCGGCACCGAGCTTTTGGAGGATTTCGCCATGTTCGGGACTTGTAGCCTTTGCAATTACTTTTTTAACACCCATACTTACTAAATTAAGAGTGGTAAGTATTGATGTGTCGAGTTGTTCACCTATACAAACTACCACAACATCGCAGTTGTGTATACCTGTTTCTGTTAATGTGTTCTTGTCGAGTGAATGGACAATATATGCACTTTCTGTATATTCACGCATCGTGCGGACTTTGTCATCATCTTTATCAATAACAAGTATATCTTCTCCTGCCTTTGCAAGATCGTACGCAAGCGCCATACCAAACCTGCCAAGACCGATGATACCAAATGTGTTTTTTTGTTTTGACTTATTAAACATAATGAAATCCTTTCATAACATTATTATACGACACTAAAGTTTGAATTAAAACCGTTCAGATTGTGCGTACACACGAACGGGAGATGGGCGATTCTATTCTAACTTTTTATCCTATAGAAATATTTCCCTCCGAATACCTTGTTCTCTCACCCTTGCTAAAATACCAAAGAGTTGCAACCGTAAGCGGACCAAGTCTGCCTATATACATAATCAGTATGGATAAAAGCTTACTCTTAAGTGTAAGATCAGGTGTAATTCCTGTTGAAAGTCCGACCGTTCCGAACGCACTTATAGTTTCAAAAAGTATATCCATAGTATCAAGCTGCGGCTCAAAAATACTCATCAAGTATGAGCCTAATATGATAATTCCCAATGCAAGCAAGGCGATAACAGATGCTTTTTTAAATGCATCTTTGGGAATTGCATAATGGAAAGCAGTTTCCGATTTATTTGTTGCCGCACTGTACATTCCGCGAAGAAGAACGAAGAATGTTGATGTCTTAATACCTCCGCCTGTAGAGCCTGATGATGCACCGATAAACATTAAAACACTAATCAGCATAAGACCTGATGTTGTAAAATTGCCAAGCGGATACGTTGAAAAGCCTGCAGTTCTTGCTGAAACACTATGGAAAAATGCACCCAGCCATGATATATCCTCTGTAAGCTTTAAAAGTATAGTTCCGATGACTATAAGTATTGTGCTGACAGACAGAACAACCTTTGAATGCATTGAAAGCTTTTTCCAATGCAGACGTGTTGTCCACAGCTCCCGTATTACGAGGAAACCTATTCCGCCAAAAAATATTAAAACACACGTTACGAGGTTTAAGAGGACATTGTTCTGATACGGGATAAGGCTTTGATAATTACCTAAAATATCAAAGCCTGCATTATTAAATGATGCTATTGAATGAAAAAGACTAATTCTAATAGCATCAAGAACGGGATAGTCCTGTACAAATACTATAAAGCTCAACGCTGCACCTACAAGCTCAAATAATGCCGTTACCTTAAATATGCGATATATAAGCTTTATAAGACCTTGACCTGTGTTTACATTCATAGACTCTCTTATAAGTGTTCGTCCTTTTAAATTGACCTTTCTGCCAATTAAAAGGATTATTCCTGCACCCATCGTCGTAACACCTAACCCGCCAATGTGAATTAACATTGCGAGGAAAAATTGACCTAAAGGTGTGAATGTATCACCGGGGTCAACGCAAATAAGTCCTGTAACACATACTGCACTCGTAGATGTATAAAGTGCATCTATGTATCTCATTGTTATGCCGTCCTTAACACTGCATGGAAGCATCAAAAGGACAGAGCCAAGCAATATGAGTGTTGCAAAACCGAGAGCGATAATGCGTGGGGGGGATTGCTTTTTAAGTAATTTAATCATAGTCTGTACCTATTTATTAGGGGCATTGCTTGTCGCAATACCCCTGTTCTTTGGACTTAATTAGTCGTCTAACATTACTGCACCTTGCATCGCTGATGATACAAGCTTTGAATATCTCTTCAAATATCCCGTCTTAATCTTCGGCTCATTAGGTGTCCAATTCTTCTTTCTCTCTGCCATTTCCTCATCGGAAACCTTGACATTAAGAATACCCTTTGTAATATCTATCTCTATAATATCCCCATTCTTAATAAAGGCAATAGGTCCGCCCTCCATTGCTTCGGGTGAAACGTGACCGATTGCAGCACCTCGTGTTGCACCTGAGAAACGTCCGTCTGTAATAAGCGCAACCTCCTTGTCAAGACCCATACCGCAGATTGCAGATGTGGGGGAAAGCATTTCACGCATACCTGGGCCGCCCTTAGGACCCTCGTAACGGATAACTACAACGTCTCCTGCCTTTATTTCGCCCGCATATATTGCGGCGATAGCCTCGTCCTCGCTGTCATATACCTTTGCGGGACCATCGTGTGTGAGCATTTCAGGAGCAACGGCACTTCTCTTAACAACAGAGCCATCCAATGCAAGATTACCTTTAAGTACAGCGATACCGCCTGTTTTTGAATATGGATTATCAAGAGGACGGATAACACTGTAATCCTTAACCTCGTGGCCCTTTATGTTCTCGCCCTGTGTTTTGCCTGTCACAGTCATTGTGTCAAGCTTCAATAAATCTGCTTTTGCAAGCTCGTTCATTACTGCTGTTACACCGCCTGCGGCATATAAATCCTGTACGTGGTGATCACCTGCAGGGGCAAGATGGCAAAGGTTAGGTGTAACTTCGCTGATTTCATTTGCGTATTCA
Source organism: uncultured Ruminococcus sp. (assembly GCA_902796445.1). Taxonomy (GTDB): domain Bacteria; phylum Bacillota; class Clostridia; order UBA1381; family UBA1381; genus Ornithomonoglobus. The sequence continues at coordinate 12,483 of CADBPJ010000043.1, forward strand.
AGTGAAATCGGTGCCTTTGCCTCGTATGCTATTGCAGGAAGATGAAGCATTGAGTTTGTTGAACAGCCAAGCGCCATATCTACACGCAATGCATTGTAAAGCGAATCGGGAGTTATAATATCTCTCGGACGGATATTACGCTCTAAAAGCTCCATAATCTTCATACCTGCCTCTTTTGCAAGTCTTATTCTTTCTGAATATACTGCAGGGATAGTGCCGTTACCTGGAAGTGCCATACCAAGAACCTCGCACAGACAGTTCATTGAGTTTGCCGTAAACATACCTGAGCATGAACCACAAGTAGGACAAGCCGCTTCTTCAAGCTCTAATAGGCCTTGTTCATCTATTGTACCTGCCTTAAATGAGCCGACAGCCTCAAATGCAGTGTTAAGGTCACGGTCTTTGCCGTTGTAATTCATCGAAAGCATAGGTCCGCCTGAACAAATGATTGACGGAATATTAAGCCTTGATGCGGCGATAAGCATACCCGGTACAATTTTGTCGCAGTTAGGTATAAGAACAAGTGCATCAAAGCCATGTGCCAATGCCATAGACTCGATTGAGTCTGCAATAAGCTCACGTGATGCAAGTGAGTATTTCATACCCACATGTCCCATTGCAATTCCGTCACATACTCCGATTGCGGGGAACTCAAGCGGTGTTCCGCCTGCAATACGTACACCTGCCTTTACTGCCTCTGCAATTTTGTCAAGCATAACGTGACCTGGTATAATCTCATTTTTTGAGGACACAACACCGATTAACGGTCTTCTCAACTCCTCATCTGTTAGTCCGCTTGCTTTAAAAAGCGAACGATGCGGTGTTTTTTCAACACCCTTCTTTACAATATCACTGTACATTTTTTTTGATCTCCTTTTATATCTTAATAATTTCTAAACTGTTTTCATACACTGCCATATATGTGCTTCTATCAATCATGATAAGATCGTATATTGTCATGGGTGCTAAATAAAGTGTTTTTTCACCATTTATTTTCCCGCAAATAATATCTCGTCCATTGTTATAAACGATTGTGGATTTAGACACGTCAATGCAGTCAGGAACAGATTCTGTTGCACATCCTGCCTTAAGGGTGCCATTTTTATCATAGACATTAATATAGGGCAGATAGTCCTCCGTATAGCTTACAGCACGCCATCCTGAAGCATCTGTGGCGATATGGGCAATATCCATATTGTCAAAACGGATATTGTAATTTAAATCACCTCTATGATTAAAGCTCAATATAGAGTTGTCTGCACAAATATACGCATCATTTTTGCACTGCTCTGAATTAAATGCCAACGTATTGGGTATCTCAAGACCGTTGATTGGGTCCTTCTCGCTTGAATCAAACATCATTACGTATGATTTAACAGCTGTGTCTGTGCTGACGAGTGAAACTGCGATATTTCGGGATTTTAGCATTGCGGCAGATGAGATGTAGTTCGTGCCTGATATCCATGAAAAAATTTCCTCGCCCTTTTTGTTGTATACCGATACTCCGCCTTTGTATGCAGTTTTATCTGTCACAACTGCGACATCACCCTTTTCTGATACTGAACAGGTACGGATTTTGTCCTTTGTGTCAATGGAAAATGCAAGCTTTTCACCCTTGTAGAGATTAAGATGCGTACCGCCCTTGCTTGCAACTGATATATATTTTCCTGAGGTTGATACGATTGGGTTTGAAATCTGGGTGTCATGCTCCCATTTAATATCGCCATTTTTATCTATAAAGCATATGTAGTTTGATTTAGCGCATACTACACCATTATCGAAATTTTCAAAATCAGCGATACTTGCTCCCATAAAGGCTATTGTTGCTTTTTTTTTTGCAACTGGCTCTGTTGTGGGTATATCACCCTCTGCATATGCTGTGACAGGCAAAATACTGCTTATTACAGGCAAATCAGAGGATGGGCTGTATTCAACACCGAAAACTCGCATTATGAGTGAGAAATTGTATCGAAAATTACTCTTGTATATACCTACAATACCTGTATCTGTTACATAGAACAAATATGAAAATACAAGCATTACGGAAAGTATTATAGTTGCCCATAATGGCTTTAACGAATACCATAAATTTTTCTTTTTTTTGTTTTTGTCCTCTATAGTCGGAGCGGGAATGGATGCAGGAGTAGGCGGATTGATGTCCCTTTTAACGGATGTTTCATCTTTTTGTATTACATTGCCGTAAATATCAAGATTACCTAATACCTCATCCTCGGGGATTTCGAGCTCGGCATTATCTTCGGTAATGTTTACTGCCATTGTTGTGTTAATTGCATCCTCTGCAGTTTCATCAGGCTCCTTTTGTTTTATATTTACAACTACAGTATCGCCGAAGGTTTCTTCAGGCGGCGCTGTTTGAGATGCAGGTGTTGGTATCATTGTAGTTTGTCCTGCCAAATCGTCCTCTGCGTTATCGTAGTAGTCAATTAAATCGTCAATAAAGTTGTCATTTTCTTTATTCATCAGTATAAAATACCTCCTTAAGGCATAGTCCCTCAGGCGGTGCGGTTATACCGCCACGACTGCGGTCTTTGGATTTAATAATATCGTGTATAGCGAGTGGATCAATTTTACCTGACCCTGCAAAAACAAGAGTTCCTGCCATAATCCGTACCATATTATAAAGAAATCCGTTGCCTGTAACATCTATGGTTATAATATTGCCGTTTTTTTCGATTTTAATTGCGTAAATTGTGCGTATGGTTGTTTTTACCGTAAATCCGCTACGTGCAAAGCCGATAAAATCGTGTGTCCCTAAAAAACCATCGGCTGCCTGACGCATTTTGTCAATATCCAACGGATATTTATAATGCCATGCATACCGACTACGGAATACGTCGGGGAATACACTGTTGTCTATAGTATATCTGTATGTTTTTTTTACTGCACTGCGTGATGCGGAAAAATCATCAGGGACAACCTCTGCGTTTGTGCATACTATGCTGTTTGGCAAAAATGTATTTAAAGCATACGGGAGCCTGTCTGTGGGAATGGTTGTGTCAGTATGCACGTTTGCAACATAACCCATAGCATGAACTCCCGCATCTGTCCTTCCGCATCCTTCAGGTGTTGTGTCCTCACCCGTAACCTTATGCCATACGTCCTTTAGTACGCCTTGTACGGTAGGATTATCAGGCTGAATTTGCCAACCATGAAAATCCGTTCCATCAAATTGTAAATCTAATTTTATATTCATAACCTATATTTCACCATAAGTAAAATGCTTAATCGTAAAGCTATTTTATAACATAGGAAATTGCTCGTTTTGAGTGAGCAATTTTGCTTGTTCAAAAAAAGCGTACCTCTTTGCCCCCAAGATTGGGGGTTAGGGGGTTGATGCATTTTAACGCTATTTTATTCTATTATACCATTGTTTTATAAAAAATTCAATGCATAAATTAAAAAAACTCAGTGTAATGAAGAGAAAATATATCGTCACAATGACAAAAATTCATAAAAAAGCTTGTAAATATGCGTTTTATATGGTAAAATAAGGGGAACGGTTTTTGTGAAAGGATTTAGTGGTCATAAAATGATAGTAGGACTTAAGAAAGCAATACTCCATATTCTTGATACAAATTCAGGTATGGGTGTATTTTCAGATGAGCTTTTAGATATAAACGATGCACAGATAAACACATTCATAACAACACATATTGAAAAGCTGTATGAATCGGCATCATTAAGAAAAGCGGAATTTAAAGATGCGAGCGGATTTCGCGGAAAGCTTGAACAGTACAATAACGGTGAGATTACCTTTGAGGAATTGTCAAAAAATGCCGCAGAGCGATTGTATGATGCCATAGCATCGACAGAAGAGCCAAGAGCATGTGATTTGATAGCGGTTGAGTTCGTGTCAAACCAATCACGTATTTTCGGACTTTTAAAGTGTGACAATAAGACAGGCTTCACTCATTCGATTGCACAGTCTGATGGTAAGGTGAAGAATAATATTATAAATCACTATGCAATATTGCCGTCAATAACAAATAAAATCGGAGAGTGTGCGTTTGTGGATCTTGACACAAAAGCCATAGCATATTTAGGCAAAAAAAGCAAGATAGACGGAGACTCGGTAGATATAATCGCAGAATTGCTGCTTGAATGTGAGTATGAAATATCGCCGCGCGAGAGTGCCAACACAGTGACAAAGATTGCAAAAAAGGTAGCTATAGAAAACGGGGCAGATCAGCTTGAAACACGTGCAAGAATTAAGGAATACATAACCGAGAGCATTGAGGACAAGAACTACGAATACGTTGACACAAAAGAGGTTGCGGAAAAGGTATTCGAGGGGATGCCGACAGTGCGAGACGAATTTGTTGAGAAAATGGAAAAGGCAGGAGTCCCCGAAAAGGTTGAGGTCAATAAATACCTTACAAAGAAGATGACGGCAAATATAAAGCTCACAACCAATACGGGCGTGGAATTGTCATTTCCTCCCGAGCATTATAAAAATCCTGAGTTTATGGAGCTTATAACGAACGAGGACGGAACCATTTCAATTAAAATAAACAATATAACAGAGCTTACAAACCGTTAACAAAATGTTTTATTTTATGAAGTTGACATGCCGGACGATTTAGGGTATAATTATCAGGTAATATTTAAGTTTTGTGAAAGGATTTAACGGTCATAAATATGGAGGAAAAGCACATACCCGGTGGCAAGCAATTTATAATTGTGCTTGTTGTGGCTGCAATTTTGTATCTCTTTTGCGGCACAATGATGTCGCTCTTCGGAGAATATGCGTTTATCGGCGGAATAATTGCATTGATTATTTTTGTCTTTTTCGGATTTATGGTACTGACACATTATACAGCACGATTTACATACTCTCTAAAGAACGGGAAATTGCGGATAAACAGAATGATAGGAAAACGTAACAAGGAATTTGAATTTTCGTGTTCTGATATAACAAGAACGATGTACGGAGAAAAACCGATAAATTTTGCGAAGCCTTTGCACAGTATGAGAATAAGTATGGTGAGCAGAAAAAACAGCTTGTATATTGAATATAGGAACAAAGAAGGAAAAAACGAAACAGTTATAATGGAGCCGACAGAAAAGTTAAGACGTCGTATAGATAAAGAAAGGAAAAAGGATAGATGACAAGAATTATAGGAGTCCGGTTTAAGCCAACGGGCAAGGTATATTACTTTGACCCACAGGGGATAGAGGTAAACCGAGGCGATTATGTAATAGTAGAAACGAGCCGAGGTATAGAATACGGCCAGGTTATGTATGGTATAAAAGAGGTTGAGGATTCAGTTGTTACAAAACCCTTGAAGGGTGTTTTAAGAATAGCAACCCAAGAGGATACGCGAAAATATAACGAAAATAAGGAAAAAGAAAAGCAAGCATACAAAATCTGTATGGATAAGATTTCTGAACATGGTCTTGATATGAAGCTTGTGGAGGTTGAATATACATTTGACGGAAGCAAGGTATTGTTCTATTTTACATCTGACGGCAGAGTAGACTTTCGTGACCTTGTAAAGGACCTTGCATCAGTGTTCAAAACGAGAATAGAATTGCGGCAAATCGGAGTACGTGATGAGTCAAAGGTTTTAGGCTCAATAGGCGTGTGCGGCAGAAATCTGTGCTGTTCGGAGTTTTTGGGCGAGTTTGTACCTGTGTCAATAAAAATGGCGAAAGAGCAGGGGCTTTCTCTTAATCCCACAAAGATTTCAGGTGCTTGCGGCAGACTTATGTGTTGTTTAAAATACGAACAGGATACTTATGAGGAACTAAACCGCATTACGCCATCAGTCGGAACAATAGTAGATACACCTGACGGAAAGGGTACAATAGCATATGTTTCTCTTCTTAAAGGTAAAGTAAGTGTTAAGCTTGAGACAGGTGATGAGACAACATTGCGTGAGTTTGATGTAAACGATGTCAGTGTATCGACACCTGAAAAAACGGAAGAAAATAAACCGACAGAGCCTGTCATTCACACACGTGATACAATAATTTCCGATGATGGCGAAGAAAAGGCAGAAAAGCCCAGAAAAAATAGAAACCGTAACCGAAGAAAACCGCAAAAACCCAAGGAAGATACGGAATAATCAACAAAAATTAAAATATTTTAAAAATTCACTTGAACTTATGATTAAAGAGTGATATAATGAACATAAAGACGAAAGTCTGAAAAAATTCTTCAGGAGGTAAAGTTATGGCTTACAAAATTGATGCAGATACTTGCATAAGCTGTGGTGCTTGTGCAGCTGAGTGTCCCGTAGATGCAATATCAGAAGGCGATGCAGCATACGTAATTGATGCAGATACATGCATTGAGTGTGGTGCTTGTGCTGGTACTTGTCCGGTAGGTGCTCCGGCAGCAGAATGATTTAATATCATGTAAGGGCCTTTGCGATACCCGAAAGGGTATCGAATCGCCCTCGTTTTTTGATTTGAAAGGAAAAATATTTACATATAAAGGAAGAAAGGGGGATAAGGCTATGAAAAGAAGAACTGTGCTTATGTGTATACTATTATGTATTGCATTATTTATACCGGGTTGCGGCTGTGGTAAGAAAAATATCGTAGTAGAAAAAGAAATGAAACGCAGACACTCTACAGGCGACAGTTGGACAGTGATGATATATATGAGTGCATCAAGTCTTGAGAAAGACTATAAACGTGCCGGGGAAGTTCTTAAAAACATGGCATATGATCTCCCTGAAAATATAAATGTTATAATTGAGACGGGTGCTTGTAAAGCTTGGAGCATAGATGGCGTTGATGCAGATAAAACACAAGACTTTATAGTTCAAAAAAATGGTATCCGTAAAATATATGAGAGCGACAAGGCGAATATGGGCAGCGCAAAGACGTATTCTAAGTTTTTGACTCGCACAATAAATGCTTATCCCGCCGAAAAATATATTTCCGTAATATGGGGTGACGGAGGCGGCCCCATAGGCGGTGTTGCACATGATATAACGAACGGAAATGATTCGCTTACTCCGAATGAACTTAAAGAAGCATTAGAATCTGTTGATACGAAACTTGACATAATAGGATTCGATGCAAATATGAGTGCAAGTCTTGAAATAGCATCTGCCGTTGCGCCATATGCTGATTATATGGTTGCATCGGAGGACATAATGCCCATAACAGGTTTAGACTATAACGGACTAATCGAGTATATATCTGATAACCCCTCCTCAAGTGCGGCACAGGTTTCTCAGGTCATATGTGACGGTGTTAATGATATAGCCTCAGGCGAGGGCAAGAAATTCATGGCAATTTCAGCAATAGACTTGACCCATGCACAAATTCTTGCAACGGCATTTGATGCATTTGCAGAAAAAATGGCAGAAAACAGTGAAAACATTGCCAATCTTCAAAAGATGACAGCATTAATGAACAATGCTCATTTTCTTGGCGCTAACACAGATTGGGAGGGATATTCAAATCTTGTTGACTTAAAATCCCTTGAAAACCAATTAGCACCTGTTATATCGTATGGGCAATCTGATATAGAACGTGCAATTTCAAAAACAGTGTTCCATAAGGTAACAGGTGAAATCAACGAAGATGTAGGCGGTATAAGTCTGTACTATCCTAAGAATAAGTCGATTGAAGAGATAAATAAATATAAAGACATATATACAGGCAAGGGCTACATTGACTATATTGAAAAGACCTTTGCCCATGATGGGATTTTAAATCGTATATCAGATTACAAAGAAACCTCAAGCTATAAAGAATACCAATCTGTAATAGGGGATTACACAATAACTGCCGAGGCCGACCATAGCGGCATATATTATATGTCAGCATCAAATTCTGACATAATAACAAAAATAGGTGTCAATTTATATAGCTATAACGAAGAAGATGGTATATATTACTATCTTAATACTGACAACAATGTGTACTATAACAAAATTACAGACACATATGAATATAAGCTGAGTAATACGCATTTAAAGCTGAATAAAATTTCTGTAAGCGTATATCTTGTAAATGATTTAGGGTCAAAAAAAGTCTATTCTGTACCTGTAACATACAGGGATAAATCCGCCTCTGTACGATTGCTTGCAACAGAGAATAACGGAGAATGGGAATATACAGTTCTTGGTATATGGAACGGACTTGACGAAAAAACGGGCATAGCGGACAGAAACTACCAGAAAATAGAGGTAGGAGATACAATTACCCCGATGTATGAAATCTATAAGGGTATAGACGGCGAATACATTAAGGGCAAGGACCTGACGATTGTGTTTGGCGGATTAAATGTTTCGGAACGGTCGATTAGCGACGGTGAGTATATTATATCCTTTGAAACGGAGGATGTATACGGCAAACAGACAGAGAGCAAACCAACAAACGCAACGGCAATAAAGGGCAAGTTGCAAATTCTTAAATAAACCGTAAAGGGGTTGACTAACATATGAGAAGACTTGTGGCAATATGGATTGGAAAGCTTGTTTTTCTCGTAGGAAAAATTACAAAACGTCAGACCTCCTCATCACCTGGAGCTATGGCATTGAAGGTGTGTCCTAATCTTATAGGCGACACAAGAAAATATGTACGCAAGAAAATAATCGTAACCTGCGGTACAAACGGAAAGACTACGACAAATAATGTCATATGTTCAGCTCTTGAAGCAAAGGGCTATAAGGTAATGTGCAACCGAATGGGAGCAAATATGTTAACAGGTGCCGCAACGGCATATATAGACTCTGCCGACTTAATGGGCAGAATTGATGTGGATTATGTTTGTCTTGAAATAGACGAGGCATATGCGAGGGTTGTATTTAAGCATATAACTCCTGATATAATGGTAATAACAAACCTGTTCCGTGACCAGCTTGATCGATACGGTGAGCTTGACGGAACAGTGAAGCTTATAGATATGGCAATAGATATGGCAGACGGTGTTACATTGGTACTAAATGCCGATGACCCTGTATGCAGCAGATTTGGTATGCGTCCTGATGTTAAGGCTTTATATTACGGTGTATCCCAAAAGGTGCTTGACGGCGAAGAACCGCCTAAGGAGGGTAAATTCTGCCCCATATGCGGAGCGGAGCTCGTCTATAATTTTTATCATTACAGTCAGCTTGGTAATTACTATTGTCCAAACGGCGACTATATGCGTCCCACACCTGACTATGAAATAACCGACGTAAAGCTTGCGCCGCCTATGCAATTTTCTATAAATGGTAATGCTATGGAGGTAAACTACAAGGGCTTTTATAACATATTAAACCTTGCGGCGGTATATGTGGCATTGGAGGCCGCAGGCGAGAGTACGGACAATTTTGCAGAGCTTCTTACAGCGTACAAGCCGCAGACAGGAAGGATGCAGGAATTTAATTTTAACAAACCTGTTATATTAAGCCTGTCAAAAAACCCTGCGGGCTTTAACCAGGCAATATCTACTGTAAACAGTGACACACGCAAAAAGGACGTAATAATTGCCATAAACGATTGTGCAGTTGACGGAAAGGACGTTTCGTGGATATGGGAGGTTAATTTCCCGAAACTAAAGAATGAAAACCTGTCAACACTTGCCGTTACGGGTATACGTCATTATGATATGGCATTACGTTTTAAATACGCAGACATACCAACCGATATGGTCACAGACAGTATGCGTGATGCGATTTTATCATCACTAAAGACTGACTCTGATGTAGTTTACATCATGGTAAACTACACCGCAACATACGAAACGGAAGCAATACTCAAGGAGCTTTTAAACGATTGGGAAAATAAAGCTTGATTTTAAGGAGCGCTTATGCGTAGTATTCTTAACAAACTAAAAAGTATAGATTGGGCAAAAATGGCACCATATGGAGGTGGTATTTTTGCTGTTGTACTGTTAATTATTTTGTCGATTGTTACTCATAATGACAGTATCAAGAAAGACAATTCGGAGGTAATCACTCGTTTTCCGAACGATATATCGTATTTCTTTGACGGCAAAATGCCTGACTCGCAAATCATTCTTTCGTGGCAGGATAATACTGTAGAATTACAGAGTGGAAATCCCGTATCAATAAAGCTTGATGCAAAGCTCTATCCCATAACATTGGGAAAAAACACGCTCAGCTTTTCGTCGTCTGATCCTGAATGTGCCGAGATTGACGGTGATGGCAATATAATAGCCAAAAAGCCCGGCAGTGTCGAGATAACAGTAAATGACAGTGCAACAAACAAGTCAATAAAAGCATATCTGCAGGTGATACAGCATGTGGAAGGGTTTTATATACAAAACAGCTCATTAAATATGTATATGACCGATACGGGCATAAGGGTAGTGCCTGTGATATATCCTGAAAATGCATCAAACAAGGCAATAAAATGGTACTCAAAGGACAGCAACATTGTCGAGGTAGACCAGACAGGCCACTTAAAACCTATCTCCACAGGTATAACGGAGGTAGTTGCAACGACAGCTGATGGCGGATATACGGCAAAATGCTTTGTAAATATAATAAACGAAACAGTCAAAGTTAGCAGTGTAACAATCCTTAACAAGGATAAAACAGAAATAAACAAGGGCGAAACCATCCGCCTTTTAGCAACAGTTATGCCCGAGAACGCAAGAAACAAGCTTATAAATTGGACAAGCTCTGATCCGACTGTTGTATCTGTTACAAAAACAGGTATCATAAAAGGTATAGGGGTGGGTACAGCCACAATTACGGCACAAAGTGCCGATGGTGCGTATGACACCTTTACAGTGACAGCAATAGCTACGAATAGCGGATACGTACCTCAAAACTCACAAAATCAGTTCACATTAGGCGGAGTTACATATGTTTCATATGATATGACTCTTGACGAGATGGTACAGAAGCAAATGGTGACAAACCCTGTATATAATGACGGAAACGGCTTAAAATCAGCAGATATAAATCGTACAAGAACGTATGTTGATCCGAACGAATTTGCAACAGGTGCATATAAGTATCAGTTTATGGATTTGTCAAGGTATAACGGCGTATCACGGGAGGTCCTTGCAAAATTCCTTGATGGAAAGGGAATACTAAGCGGAAAGGCGGACGTATTTATAGAAGCCGCAAAGCGATACAATGTAAGCGAGTTGTACCTTGTGGCCCATGCGTGTCTTGAAACAGGCTATGGTACGTCACAGCTATCTACAGGCGTTAATTATAACGGTGTAAGAGTATATAATATGTTCGGCATAGGCGCATTTGACAGCGATGCTGTCGGTACAGGCTCTAAAAAGGCATACAACGAAGGCTGGACAACACCTGATGCGGCAATAATGGGCGGAGCAAAATGGATAAGTGAAAATTATATCAATTCACCTGCAAACAGACAAAACACACTTTATAAAATGCGTTGGAATCCTGATAATCCTGCTAATCATTTGTATGCAGGCGATATAGCATGGGCAACCACGCAGTCTGTAATAATGGAAAAGCTGTTTGCCGAGATTGGTAACGGTTCAATAAGCTATGAAGTCCCTGTATATGCAGGTCAGTCCGCACCTGTAATTGAGGGCGTCGGCGGTATGACCATAAGGAGGTAGATATGACAGCAATACTTGGAATTATGGTGATGTGTGCTGTCTTTGGCGCTGTTGCATGGATTACCACTGTCAAAGACACATTTAATAAAAAAACAGGCAAATCATATATAGTCTGGGCGCTTTTGCTCGGGTTTATCGTACGCATAATAGCGGCGGCAAGCTACAAGGGGCATGAAACAGATATGCGATGCTTCAGTGCATGGGCAGATATGGCATTCGGTAACGGGCTGTCGCAGTTCTATCTGTCAGATGCATTCCATGACTATCCGCCGGGGTATTTATATGTGCTATATATAATAGGAGCAGTAAAAAGCTTGTTCAATCTTCAAGGTCCATCATTATGGGCAGTGTTGAAACTCCCTGCAATCCTTGCGGATTTGAGTGTAGGCTATATGACATATAACCTGACAGCTAAGCGGTTTTCAAAGACATCTGCAACGGCATTGACGGCATTTGTGGTATTTAACCCTGTTGTAATTTTAAACAGCAGTGTATGGGGTCAGGTTGACTCGGTGCTTGCACTGTTTTGCGTAATGTCAATATACTTTGCCTCAGAGCATAAGCTTGGTGCATCATTCTTTGCATTTGCGGCGGCACTCCTTATAAAACCGCAGGCACTGTTCTTTTCGCCTGTGCTGTTATTTGGATTTATTGATGAATTTTATCTGTCAGACGAATTTGACAGCAAAAAGTTCATAAAAACCATTCTTATGGGACTTGGTGCAGTGGCCGCGATGCTCATACTGTTTATGCCGTTTGGAAGAACCCCAATAGAGGGTATTTCGGTCATAATAAACCAATATATCGACACTGTAGGACAGTATAAATATATGACCGTAAATGCCTTTAACCTATACGGCGTATTCGGAGAGAATTGGACAGAACTCACACCTGCGATAGAAATGATAGGATATACATTTATAGTCGCAATGGTTGTATTTTCGGGCTTTGTGTTTTTCAGGGGCAAGGACAGTTCAAAATATTATCTGTCATCATTTATTCTCGTATTCGGAATATATATGCTTGCACCGAAAATGCATGAGAGATACGCATTCCCTGGTGTATTTATGCTTATAATGTTTGTAGCATCAATGCCCACGGATAAAAATGTGCTTATGTACGGTCTGTTCTCGCTGTCGCAATTTTTCAACATTGCATGGGTACTTTTCGTATACGAAAAGGATGCAGGAATGTACTATAAATCGCCTGTTATATCCGTTGCATCAATAATTAATCTTGCACTGTTTATATGGTGTATGTACACTTCGTGGCAAGCGGTATCGGACGGAGATAAATCCGCAAAGGTGCCCTCTGCAAAGATATATATGAAAAAACCATTCAGGTTAAGCGAAAAGCCTCAAAAGCTTGTATTATTTGATATATGCACAATCCTTGTTATAACCGCAGTATATGGTGCGGTAGCATTCTATAAGCTTGGGGATAAATATGCACCCGAAACGGAAACCGAGCTGTGTCAGAACAGTATACAGGTAGATTTGGGCACAGAGCAAGAAATTTCAAAAACAGCATTCTTCTTAGGTGCAAGAGATATAAACGAGAGCAGAAATCTCACATTTTCGTATTTTGATAATGACGGTACAGCCGTAAGCGAGGATGTAATAACAGACGGCTCAGTATTCCATTGGGAGATACGGGAAAACCCCGTAACTGCAAGATACGTCATAATCTCTACGAACTGCATGGGCTCGGATACCGATTTTTCGGACAGACTGTATCTTAAAGAAGTATGTTTCTTAAATAGTGCAGGGGATATAATAACTCCCGTAAACCTTACTGATAGCGGAGTCAGAGAGCTGTTTGATGAGCAGGACTATCTTGATACGACAAATTCCTATATGTCAGGTACGTACTTTGATGAAATTTACCATCCGCGAACTGCATATGAATTTATACATCATATGAGTATATATGAAACAACCCACCCGCCACTTGGTAAAGTGCTTATGGGTATAGGCATACTGATATTCGGTATGGTGCCGTTTGGCTGGCGGTTTATGGGTACACTTTTAGGTGTTGTAATGGTGCCTGTAGTGTATATATTCGCAAAGCGAATGTTTAAAAATAAATGGCTTGCGGTGCTTGCGTGCGTGTTGTTCACCTTTGACTTTATGCATTTTACGCAGACACGTCTTGCTACCATTGATACGTACGTAACGCTGTTTATAATGCTTATGTACTATTATATGTATAAATACTACACCCAAAGTTTCTATGACCGACCGCTGTATAAAACGCTTATCCCATTAGGCATATGCGGAATATTCTTCGGCTTATCGGTAGCATCGAAATGGACGGGATTATATGCAGGAGTAGGACTTGCAATCATATTCTTTATTAGTTTGTTTGAAAGATGGCGTGAGTATCGGTATGCTGTGATGTTGCCCGACTCTGAAACAGACGGAATAAGCCATAAGGCAGTAATTGCAAGCTTTAAAAAGAATACGGTAATAACACTCATATTCTGCTGTGTTATGTTTATAGCCGTACCATTTGCGATTTATACACTTTCGTATATTCCATATATGAACACTCCGAGCGGAGAGGGATTTAAGACAATATTTGCAAACGCAGAATATATGCTTAAATATCATGGCAAGGACGTTGTTTCATCAACACATCCGTTCTCGTCTTATTGGTTTGAATGGCCTATAATGTACAGACCTATATGGTACTATTCAAACTCATTGGATAACGGAATAAGACAGGGAATAAGTGCATTCGGCAACCCTGCCGTATGGTGGGTTGGCATTGGTGCTGTGGCATACTGCCTTGCACACACAATAATCATACCTCTAAGGAATAAGAACTATTTTGGCCATAACAAAAATGTGTTCGCTGTGTTGTATGCAGTGTTTGCTGTGATTATATGTGTAATTACGTACATTATCGGTAACAGTAATGATAACCTTGTGCGTATGTTCCCGAGTGTTTTAATGGGAGTTGTGATGTTTGTGGGAGTATTTGCCATTGTAATAACAAATGATGATAAAATGGCACAAACCTCAAACCGAATACCGCTGTTTCTGCTGATAGGCTATTTTTCAAGCTATATGCCCTGGATGCTTGTCATAAGAACAACGTATATATATCACTATTTCCCGTGTGTTATATTTGTGGTATTGATGATAGTGTATAGTATAAAGTGCATTTATGAAAATGCAGATAATAAAAGGGCTGTCATTATTTCGGCAGTAGTGTACGGCGTAATCGCCGTTGGGTTGTTTGTTATGTTTTACCCTGTAATCAGCGGACAGCCTGTCAATGTAGATTTTGTAAACAAGTACCTGAGATGGTTCGAGTCCTGGGTGCTTGTAGCTCAATAATAAATAAAAGGAAGGAATGTTAGTATGAGAACAATCAAAAGTGAGGAAATCACAAAAACAGTAAGGGAAATGTGCATCAGTGCAAACTGTCACTTAAACCCTGACATCAGAAAAGCACTTGAGGACGGTATGGCTACCGAGAAATCAGAGGTGTCAAAGGGAGTATTGAAAAATCTGCTTCTTAACGCAGACATAGCTGATAAGAAGGAGGTACCAATCTGTCAGGACACAGGTATGGCAGTATTCTTTGTAGAGGTCGGCAAGGACGTATTTGTTGAGGGTGACACCATTACCGATGCAATCAATAAGGGAGTTGCGGCAGGCTATACTGACGGATATTTGAGAAAATCAGTAGTTGCTGACCCGTTAGACAGGGTAAACACAAAGGACAACACCCCTGCGGTTATCTACTATGACTATGTAGACGGCGATAAGATAAAGCTTACCTTTGCACCAAAGGGCTTTGGCAGTGAGAACAAGGGCGGCTTAAAGATGCTCAACCCCTCTGACGGAGTTGAGGGCGTAATCAATTTCGTTATCGAAACAGTACGCAAAGCGGGCGCAAACCCCTGTCCGCCTATGGTAGTCGGAGTAGGTATCGGCGGAACAATGGATAAGGCGGCAGTTTTATCTAAAAAGGCATTGACACGTGACATAAATGTCCGCAATGAAAAGCCGTACTATGCAGAGCTTGAAAAACAGCTTCTTGAAAAGGTCAATAAGCTCGGTATAGGCCCACAGGGCATGGGCGGTACAACCACTGCGTTGGCAGTAAACATAGAGGAATATCCCA
Organism: uncultured Ruminococcus sp.; assembly: GCA_902796445.1. Classification (GTDB taxonomy): domain Bacteria; phylum Bacillota; class Clostridia; order UBA1381; family UBA1381; genus Ornithomonoglobus. The sequence continues at coordinate 28,162 of CADBPJ010000043.1, forward strand.
CTCATATTGCAGGCTTGCCCGTAGCAGTTAATATTAACTGCCATGCAACGCGTCATTCAGTAAAAACAATATAAACCAAAAAGCGATATAAGCGTCGCATCTCACTACCGTTACACTCTCGGAGTATATGTATACACCGCCGAGTGTAACGGCAGCAATCTGCTCGCTTCTATCGCTTTTTTTGTTGCTTTTTTATGGTTTTATGTTTTGCTTTAGTTTATGTTACAAATAACACATATATTAATCATACATATATAACATAAATATTGTTATAATTTATGTGAGGTGTTATGTTATGAAAGATAATCTTATTATTAAC